>NZ_JBSQIC010000083.1:0-16988 GCF_055108615.1 Tangfeifania sp.
TTATGAATACAGGCATTTTAACCAGATAAAACGTGAAAATACAGATTGTCCATTTTGCAATCCTGATCCGAAAAGAAAGTTAATTCTTGAATCGGCCACTGCTTTTGCCATTTACGATAAATTTCCGGTAAATAACGGCCACGCTTTAATTATTCCAAAAAAACACTGTTCCGATTATTTTCAGTTAACTTTTAAAGAACAATCTGCATGTTGGTTCATTTTAAATAAAGTAAAAGAAATATTGGTAGAAGAATTTAATCCCAATGGATTTAATGTGGGAATTAATATAAATGGAGTAGCTGGTCAAACAATCCCTCATGTTCATATTCATCTTATTCCTAGATATTCTGGTGATGTTGAATTCCCAGAAGGTGGAGTGCGTGGAGTTATTCCAAACAAAAGACAATATTCCTCAAAAAAATTAGATTAATGGCAAAACCTATCAGACACGTTTTAGGAATTTCAGGAGGAAAAGACAGTGCAGCGCTGGCCATGTACATGAAAACCAACCACCCTGGAATTGTCATGGAGTACTATTTCTCTGACACTGGTAAAGAACTGCCGGAAACTTACGAGTTAATTGCTGAATTGGAATCGTTCCTGGGTAAAAAGATAATTAAGCTGGAAGCTAATCATAGCCACAAAAATCCGTTCGATCATTACTTAGATATTTACAATGGATTTCTCCCCTCCTCAATGGCTCGCTGGTGTACCCAAAAACTTAAATTGGAACCTTTTGAAAAATGGATTGGAGACGATTTGGCCATTTCATATGTTGGCATTCGCGACGACGAAGACCGGGAAGGTTATGTTTCTACCAAATCAAATATTCAATCTGTTTTCCCGTTTCGGAAGCACATTTGGAGTATGGAAATTTTGCATAAAGTGCTTCACAATTCGAACCGCGAGAAAATTGCCAGGCTATATGAAAAATATGGTGAAAAAAAATTGATAGCCCGTTTCCTCGAGATTATTGATGAGCCACAATCTCCAAAATATTTGTTTTCTCAGAAAATGAATGATTTACTTCATTTAAGCATCTCTACTTTTAACCATGTCGTTTTCGATTTTTTAAAAACTGAAGATTACCCGGTTTCCCATTTAAACGAATATTCCCTTTTGGACAATGAAGACAGCGTTGACATTAACAAAGTTTTCCAACTGTTTAAAGAAAACGGTGTGAAAGTGCCTGGCTATTACGATGAAATTGAATTTGAAGTAAACGGCCAAAAAGGGAAATACAACCGCAGCCGGTCCGGTTGTTTCTTTTGTTTTTACCAACGCAAAATAGAATGGATTTGGCTGTATGAACGACATCCGGAATTATTCCGCAAAGCGCAGGAATATGAAAAAGATGGCTACAGTTGGATGGACAACGAAACATTAGAGGAAATAATTCAACCGGAACGAATGGCCCAAATTAAACTCGACTACATCTCCACCGTGCAGAAAAAATTAAGTGCCAAAAACAAATCCAATAAATTAATCGATATTTTAATTGATGATAACGAGCTTTGTGCAAATTGTTTCATATAGAGTGGACTTAATTCATTAAGCGGCAAAAGTTTTTTCAGTTCCAGTTGCCATTGCAAAAATCCCTTTTTGATTATTACTTACCCAATTTTGGTAAGCTTCTGCCTGATAGGATCGTGGGCCTTCTGGGTAGGGGAATTTGGGATTATGCTTTTCTTCTTCTACTTTCTTTTTAAAATCTGAAGTATATTTTGCAAAAGTATTCTTCAATGAAGGCAGGTGTGAAATTTTCTCATAAATATTTATTTCATCTTCAATTAATTCATCGAGCCGTTTATCATTTCCTGTTTTTTCAATGACTGTGATGATTTGTTCCGGAGTTAAATATTCGAAACCTGCATCTTCCTTATTGCAAATTCTTTCAATATTTTCTTTAACCTTTATCTTTTCAGAATTTTCTCCCCATGACCGCGCAATTGAAAGGCTTTCTCCATTATCGATTAACCCACGGTAGGTAAAATTGCAACTTCCATTAAAATAAACCTGATTGGTACCGTCGTCCAAAATACCTTGTTTAAAATGTGCCAACCGATTTGGCTTAAGTTTTACCGGAATAATCTGTAGTCTGTTCTTTTTCAGCAAATATTTCAAACAATCGAAAAAATGTTGATCTCCTTTTTCAAGTATTTTCGCAAGCCCTTCTAAATCTTTATTTACTATATATTCTACATCCTTATCTTCAACCAAAGATTCAATCTCATCGTCTGATATTAATAGTTTATCTTTAATCGACAGGAAATGATTGGTTATAATCCTTAAAACTCCGCCGTTATGAATAAACTGGGCAAATCCATAAGCAAGCGTGCGGATCGCATTCGAACTAAAATCTTCTACCGAAAGCTGCGGGCCGTGTGCGCCCATTACACCAAACCCTGCACGAATATTGTGAAACAGCTGGCCGTCGGTTTTATTCATCGCACGTTCGACGTGGCAGTTTGATGGTGGAATGGGGTATTTTCCGCTGGTGAAAAGGTGTCCTTGTCCGTCGCCGTTTTCGCCGTGGCAAATAAGGCAGTACTGGTCGTATTTTTGTTTGGCCCGTTCCAAATCAAAATCGTCAGCCGGCGGGTTCTTCAGCGAAGCGGCTTTTAGTTCATCTTCGGGCGTTTTTTCAAAATTAAAGGCATGTTCATGTGTGGCAACTGTTCCTTCCACAGGCCCCATCATGGTTTTTATTACAGTTGTTTATTGTTCCAGATTTTCAGTTAGTTTGCGTACCAGTTTCATATTTTCAAAAAATTCTTTTGCCACCACGCGAATTATGGTGTATGTGGGAATTGCCAGAAACATGCCGACAATTCCGGCCATGCTGCCTGCCGCTAATATTACCAGGAATATCTCGAGCGGGTGTGCCTTAACACTGCTCGAATAAATGAGCGGCTGAAACAAAATATTATCGATAACCTGCACCGAAAGGAATACAGCACTCATCAGGGCCAGCAAAGGAAGCGTGTAGCTCATAAAATCCGCGTTTATATTCAGGGCGGCACCAATGAGCAACCCGAGGGCGGCACCCATCCAGGGGCCGAGGTATGGAATAACGTTGAAAAGCCCGCAAAAAAGCCCGATAATCACGGCATGGTTAAAATCAAGCCCTACCAGTGTAAGGCCAACGGTATCGAGCAGCATTACCATGAATACTTCCAGTATTAATCCTACAAAATAGCGCCGGAGTAAGTAAGAAATGGAATTGAGGATATGTGAAACTTTTTCTTCCAGTTCGGATGGGACGATAAGCAAAATACCGTCGCGGAACATATCCTCTTCTTTCAGAAAGAAAAAGGTAATGAACGAAACGGAAAAAATGCCAATGAACAGCTCACCAATAGTTCCGGCAATAATGGCAAAAATATTGGGCAGCCTCGAGAAGTCCATTTGTGCCCCGAGTTGCTCGGCCAGCACATCGAAAAAAGTCCGGCCTTCAACAACAACCGGGTCGTTTCTCAAAAATTTCATAACCCTTGTCAGTGGTATTTCTATCGATTGTAAAACGGCTTCAAAATCAATTTTCGAAAAAGTTTCCAGCTCTTTCATTAATAGGGGAATAATGAACCGGAAAAATGAGAAGAGCACCACCCAGAGTGCAAAAAGGGCAATGAATGCCGCTACCCCTTTGGGTATTCTGTGGTTTTTGTACCTGACTAAACTAATCCAGCGAACAAGCGGCCTGCCTAAAAAAGAAAGGACCGCGGAAATTAAAATGTAGGTAACAATGGCGCTGAAATACCATAACAGGAATAACAGGAAAATTCCACCGCCAATCAGCAGAATATTTCTGGTCCATCCTTTTAGTTGTGCCATTTTTCTCGGTTTTAAAACAAATATAAACGAAAACTTCTACAAACGCTTTTCCCATTTGACCAAAATTCTTGCAGGTGCTTTATAAATAAGGTTCATCAACGAATCAATAACCTTCCAAATCTTAAAGTTCATATATTTTAAAATAACATGGAAACGCAGGTGTATGAGTAATTTATTTCCAAAAGTCTGAGATTTGCACCATTTCACATCGTTACCCGTGTACAACGATTCTAAAATTTTTTCATCAAAAGAATGGAGGTGTGCGTGAAGGGGAGTTGGATTATTACAATGAATACAAAGTGAATACTGAATTTTTTCTTTGTACGGTGTCGTAATTATCAGTTTTCCTCCGGGTTTTAACGCGCTGAAAAGTTTTTCAACGAAGGTACCTGGGTCTTGTACATGTTCGATAATTTCGGAAGCAATAATATAATCAAATGTATTCTTTAAAAACGGCAGGGAAAAAACATCGGCAGCAACCGCGTAGTGGTTCTCAAAAGGATGTTTTTTCAGCGCTTTGGCAGTATTTCTCAACGAAATATCCATGGAAATTACTTCAAATCCGAGTGGACAAAACAACTCCGCCACCCAGGCTTTTCCGCAGCCAACATCCAGCATCATCCCTTTTCCCCCTGAAATTTGCGCGGCAATATATTCCCTGACCCTTCTCTCGCTGTGCTCGGTTCCGCTGTCGCGTTCAGCAAAATAATCGGATGTGAAAGCATCTTTTTGGTAATGGTCGATGTAATTGAATGCCGTTCCCGTTTTTTCGTGTATTTCAGATTTAGTCTGAACTGTATTTTCTTTTTCAGGCAGTATTACCGGCACATTATCAGAAACAGCATATTCATGGTTGCAATGTGTGCAAATCAGATTATCCCCTTCCTTCGTGAATTTCAAATTGTTGTTTTCACAATAAATGCATTGTAATATTTCAGAAATTGTTGTGTTTTTCATCTTCGCAGGCAAAACGTTAGTACATAAAATAGAAAACCACCAAAGTTATTAAAGAATAGATTGCAAGTGTTTTTACCGGGATATAATCTTTTGGGGAAATACCATGCACCTTTTTGTTGTATGTCAGCCAGATTATTTTTTGAACAGAAAATGCAATAACCGTTGCAAAAGCAACCCCTTCAATACCCCAAAAATGAATAAAAATGATGCTAAGAACCACATTGACCATAAGCTCTGCAAAAGATGCATACATTACAATATTTGTTTTTTTTCGGCCAATTAAAATGGTGTGGGGGAATACCAGTCTGCTTATAATTAAAAGCAGGTAAATGTTGAATATTACCGCGCTTTCAGAGAAGTTTTCGTTGAAAACCCTTGGATAAAGCCAGCTGCTGAACAGAAGAAACACCACAGTTACTGGGAAAAGCAAATGCATCAGTGTAGCCGATTTGTTTTTTAAAGTAACTAAGGCGACTGAAAGCTTTTCTTTCATGGAAAATTCGGGAATCATTGCATTGCTTAAAGCGTTGGCCATTAACAGTACCAGCGGAAATTCCTTTGCCCCGTACCTGAAAACGGCAAATGTCGCAGAATCGAATTTGTTTAAGACCAGAAAACCATCTACATAATGAGCTGATCCACCCAGCAACATGCTTATTATTAGCGGATACGCAAAGTGAAGGTGTTCACGTATAAAATCGGTTGAAAATACAGGGGCGGCATACTTTTTTAATAGCTGGATGAGCCAGCCATACCTGATAACTGTAACAGCAATCAATCCCCAGATGCTTAATTCCATGTTCCCTCCCCAAAAAGCCGGGGCAGAAATCAAAACAAACTGCAGGAAAAATGTGCTGAATCCGTATTTAAATACCCAGTCAGCCTGGTTTTTGAGCAGGTAAATGTATTCAATCAGAAACGATGGACTACTGAAAAAAATGTACACCAGGATAAGGTTAAAATAGGGGATGGAGCCTTCAACGCCGAGGGTGTTGGAGAGCGGGCCTTTAAAAACCAGCAACACAACAATGGCAAGAAGGCTTAATACACTGAGCAACACGAAAACATTGAAAATTTCGGGCGACTTGCCACTGGTGTTGGTAAAGGTGCTGTTGTTCCGGAATAACGGCAGGAACGACTGAATGAGCCCGTTTATCCAAAACGAGCAGACAAGGGCAGTTATAAATAAGAATTTCTCATAATCTCCAATTGATTCGGTTGTCAGGTTGCTTTTTGCAAAAACAATACTTATCAGCAGTAATGTACCAAACCGGAGCAATTGGAATACCTGGAGCCCTGTTGTATTATTTCTATACTTTTTGGGAAACAATTTTTACTTATCGTTTTGCTGAACGCAAAGTTAATCTTTTCAGTTCGATATTCCAGTGTTTGCATTTATGTTAATTTTGCAGCCTGTATATTTTTTAATGATATGGATTTTTTACTCGATAAACCGGAAACCGAAAAGGATTTTCAGCAATTGCTGCAACTTATTAAGTCGCGGAAAAACGGCGATGTTTCTCGCTCAATGAAAAAACATGGCATTCAATATAAATTAAACTGGGGCGTGTCGGTTGTCGAACTGCGTGAAATTGCCCGTTCTTTTGACCCCAATCATCTGCTGGCATTGAAACTCTGGAACAAACAGTGGCGAGAAACCATGATCCTTGCCACATTACTCGACGAGCCGGATGAGGTGACCGAGGAGCAAATGGATTTCTGGACCAAAAGCTTCGAAACTGTTGAAATGGCCGAGCAGGCTTCTGCCAATCTGTGGTGGAAAACCCCGTTTGCATTTGTGAAAGCACTGGAGTGGTGCCGTGGTAAAAAACATTTGGTGCGGTTTACAGGAATTCACCTTGCTGGCCGGCTGGCGCTATCTGATAAAAATGCCATCGACGAAATGTTTGAACCCTTTTTTGAAGAATTTCGCACCCTGGCTAAAGATACAAAATTACACACTGTGCTCCGCCGCACCGTTATTGCCCTTGGCAACCGGTCGGAATTGTTGTACCAGCAAACCATCGAACTTTCCAAAAATCTGCAGTTGTCCGATTCCGAAACGGCCATCCGTTTTGGCGAATCGTTGTTTGATGAGCTTTCAGGCCCGGTTTTCAGGGAACATTTCGATTAAAACAATTTAACTTCGGAAATCTTGTCAGTTACAAACTTGTTGGCAAATATTTTGTTCAGGCTTTTGACCGAAATTATAAATTTAAAAAACTTTTTATGGCTATCATAAATTTGTCAAAAACATCCAATCCGGTTCTGACCGAAAAACGATTTGGACGTGAACGTATTGCTTCATCAGAAGCGATGACAGTTAACGGAACCATTAATAAAACTGCTTTAATGTTGCTGCTGGTAGTGGCTGCGGCTATGTTTACATGGAATAAATTTTTTGGTGTGGCCAACCCCGAAGCAGCATCCTCGGTTGTTATGCCGTGGGTTTTTGTGGGTGGAATCGGCGGATTGATTACCGCGCTGGTTACTATTTTCCGACCTAAAAGTTCCGGTATTTCTGCCCCCATTTACGCGGTTTTCGAAGGTTTATTACTCGGTGGTTTATCTGCCCTCTTCGAATCGATGTATTCCGGAATTGTGGTTCGGGCGGTGGCATTAACACTGGCGGTTTTTGCCATCATGCTATTTGTTTACCGCTCCGGAATAATTAAGGTGAACCGCAAATTTATGCTCGGAGTGGTTGCTGCCACAGGCGGAATTGCGCTGGTTTACTTTGTGAGTTTCATTGCAGGTATGTTTGGTGCCAATTTAAGTTTCCTGCATGGCAGCGGTACTTTTAGCATTGGTTTTAGCCTGGTGGTTGTGGGTGTTGCCGCGCTTAACCTCGTACTCGATTTTGCTTTTATCGACCGCGCTTCGCAGTCAGGCGCTCCAAAATATATGGAATGGTACGGTGCTTTCGGCTTGATGGTGACCCTCGTTTGGCTTTACCTCGAAATTTTAAGGCTACTGGCTAAACTCGCGGGAAGGGAATAAATAGTTGTCAGTTTTCAGTCGCATTTAGCAGAAAGGGATTCTTTCTTTTTTAGAAGAGGGAATCCTTTTTTTTTGGGGTGTACAACAAATTCTACGTTTTACAGAGCGGTTCAAATCTTTCATTCTTTTTTCACCGGCGCTTTAGCCCGGTGGTTATTTTTCTCAGCGCTTTTTGTGGCTTTAGCATTTAATCCCTTTAACGGCTGAAGCCCTTTAATTTTTGGCCGTTTTTGTTCACCGGGCTGAAGCCACGGTGTAAAAAATCACTTCTTACGCATGCACATAATACTATGGAATTTGTCGTACACCCTTTTTTTTGTTTTGAATTTGTTATTTTTGAACTAAAAGATATTGAGTATGAAGACGATTACCATTGATATATCCGACAAAGTATATAAAACTTTCCGAGATTTTCTGGAATTACTTCCAAAGGATAGTTTTAAAATCTATGATCTGGATTCAGATACGCTCTCAGCCGAAGAAAAGGAGGAATATTATACATTGCAAAAAAAAATAGAGAAAGGCGATCTGAAAGATTTTGAAGACTGGGATAATTTAAAAGAGCAGCTTTGATGTACAAAGTTATCCTTAATAAGAAAGTGATCAAGTTTCTTCAAAGACGATCCGAATCAGAAAAGAAATCGATAAAGAGAAAAATAGATCTCCTCGAACAAAATCCAATAAAGAATGAAAATCAGGATATTAAACAGCTTAAAGGCGTTGAGAATGTTTACAGGTTGCGGATTGGTAAAATCAGATTGGTATATCAGGTTTTGAATGAAAAATTGGTAGTAATTCTATTTTCTGCCGGTATGAGAGGAGATATTTATAAACATAAATAATTTCAGATTACAAATACTTCCCCTGCCCCGTATCTCGAAGTCAGCCGCACGTCCAATTTTGTTTTTAGCTTTTTAAATGAAGTCAACGCCAGTTCAGGTGTGTTATTTTCTGCTGAAAGGTGACTTAAAAACACACATTTCAAATTTTCACCGCCATGCGTTTCAAGTAACTCCACCGCCTGGATATTCGACAAATGACCTACCGATGAGGAAATACGCTGTTTCAGAAAGAAAGGGTAGGGGCCGTCAGTCAGCATTTGCTCGTCGTAGTTGGTTTCGAGGAACAACACATCGCATTGCCCGAGTTGGGAGGTCACGTTTTCGCATGGTTCGCCAATATCGGTAAATACCCCGATATTTTTCCCCGAATACTCTACTCTGAAGGAACACGGCTCGGCGGCATCGTGGTTTTTCAAAAACGGATGAATGGTAAATTCCCCGATTTGCAGTTCGCTTCCCGGAGCAAAAAACTGCGGATAAGCAGGCTGCATGTTTTTGTAGGTTGCATAGTAGGTTTTGGCAGTCAGCCACACCGGAATGTTCAGGCGTTTGGCCAGCACGCGCGCCCCGCGCATGTGGTCGCTGTGTTCGTGCGAAATAAAAACGGCTTTCAATTTTTGGGGATCGAGGCCTTTGGATTCCATCCGCGACAAAATCTGTTTACACGAAATACCCGCATCAATTAATACCGCATCTTTTTCATTGCCAATGTAGTAGCAATTTCCGTTACTTCCCGAAGCGATGGCACAAATATCAAGCATAATTTCTTTTAAAAGTGGCTGCTTTTATCCCAGCAGTGGGTACACAATTTTTCTTTTGGAAGCCCGATGGCATCCACCAAATCATTCAATTTCTGAAATTTCAGGCTCGTCAGTCCCAGGTTTTGCCGGATCCTTTCAACCATCTCTTTGTACTCTTCCGATTCGGGGTCGGAATATTTTTCCAAATCCACCTCCTCGGTTCCTTTTAGCTGGTTGATGGCTGTGTGGGTGGCCAGCTCAATTGATTTTCGAGAACGCGAGAAATTGAGAAACTCACAGGGATAGGTGAGTGGCGGACAGGCGATTCGCATGTGCACCTCTTTGATTCCTTCGGAGTGCAAATCGCGGGTGTTGTCTTTCAGTTGGGTACCCCGTACAATGGAATCGTCGAGAAAAACGCCGCGTTTATTTTTAATCAGGGCCGGATTGGGAATCAGTTTCATTTTGGCTACCAAATCGCGTTTGTCCTGGGTTTGGGGCATAAAACTCCGCGGCCAGGTAGGTGTGTATTTGGCATACGGGCGTGTGAGCGGAATTTGCCGTTCATTGCTGTAGCCCATGGCGTGCCCCACGCCCGAGTCAGGGATTCCGGCCACAAAGTCGGCTTCCACATCGTCGTTTTTTGCCAGCGCCGCACCGCAGCGGTAGCGCACTTCATCCACGTTGATGCCTTCGTAATACGAGGGCGGGTAACCGTAGTACACCCACAGAAATGCACAAATCTGCATCTCTTTGTCGGGTTTGCGTAGCTGAACTACTCCGTCGGCAGTGATGCGCACAATTTCGCCCGGACCAATGTATTTATCTATCTCATAATCGAGATTGGCAAACGAACAACTTTCTGATGCCACGGCAATTCCGTTACCTTTTTTGCCGATAACAACCGGGGTGCGCCCCAGCTTGTCGCGGGCGGCAATAATTTCATTTTCTGTAAGGATCAATATGGAGCAGGAACCTTTAATTTTGTTGAAGACGTTTTCAATTCCCGAAACAAAATCGTGACCTTCGGCAATGAGCATAGCGATTAACTCCGTGGGGTTAACGCTTCCCTGGCTGGTTTCTGAAAATGTGCGGTGGCCGTCGAGGAACTCCTTTTCGAGTTCACCGGCGTTCACAATTTTGCTCACAGTAGCAATGGCAAATTTCCCCAGGTGCGAATTGGTTACAAGCGGTTGCGCCTCGGTATCGCTGATGACACCAACTCCGCTGTTCCCTTCGAAATGTTTGAGATCGTCTTCGAATTTGGTTCTGAAATAGCCGTCTTCCAGGCTGTGTATTGCCCGCTGGAATCCTTCTTTTTTATTGTAGAAAGCCATTCCGGCCCGTTTTGTGCCGAGGTGAGAGTGGTAATCGGTTCCGTAAAATACCGGAAATACCACGTCGGTTTTTGCAATGTTGCCAAAGAATCCGCTCATTTTGATTTTGATTTTTCAGTTTGACTTCAGGCTCGCAAATTATGGCTTTTTGAACCGAATCGAAGGTAACCGCCGGATTCTTTTTCAACAAACTACAAACAATTATCCTGATGGTTTATTTCACCAGTTTTGAAATGACTTTGAACTCTTTTGCTGCCGACGAACGGGTCAGTTCGAAAAGAATGGATTCGGCGGAAGTCATCATAATTCCCTCGAAGCGGAAGCGTTCTTTGGCGAGTTCGATATTTTCCGGCGAACGCGACGAAACGCAATCCATTACAACCACCGGGTTCATTCCTGCCTCTTTCAAATCGATGGCGGTTTGCAACACACAAACGTGCGACTCAATGCCGCAAATGATAATATTTTTGGTGCCAGGCAAACTCAGCTTTTCAAACACCGAAGGTTCGTCACAGCAGCTGAAGTCCCGTTTTTCGATGTATTCAAACTCCGGCACTGTTGATTTTATCTCCTCCAGTGTTTCACCCAAACCTTTGGTGTACTGCTGGGTGGCAACCAGCGGAAGCCCGAGTTCATTCAGTCCGCTCACCAGCATTTTGGTATTTTTCAGCAACTTTTCTTTTTCCCACATCACCGGGAACAGTTTCTCCTGGATATCGATTATCAGTCCTGTGGTGTTTCCTTTTGTGATTCGCATATTGTAGTTTTAGAGTTTCAAGTTCCAGGTTCCAGGTTTCATGGTTCAAGTTCCGGGGTTCAGGTCTGACTGCCAACTGCAACTGATCACTGATCACTTCTTCAATCCTGCCTGCAACCGCGATTTATCGCCCAGGTAGCCTCCATGGTGGCGTTTGGCGTAATCCTGGCTGGTGAATTTTATTTTTGTCATCAGGGCCACTACCAGTGCATCGCCAATTACAGTCATGGCGGTGGTGGAAGTAGTGGGAGTCAGCCCCAGCGGGCATACTTCATCCGGGTTGCCGGTAAAAATAAACGCATCGGCATTTTTGGCCAGCACGCTGTCCGGGTTTCCTGAAATAACAATCAGTGGCAGCCCCGGATGCAGGTTTTCGGCCAGTTCTACCAGTTCCAGGATTTCGCGGGTTTTCCCTGAATTGGAAATCAGCAGCAACACATCGTTGGCCTGCACCACTCCCAAATCGCCGTGCTGCGAATCGCTTGGGTGCAAAAATACCGCCGGCGTTCCGGTTGAACTGAATGTGGTGGCAATGTTCTGGGCAATCTGGCCAGCTTTCCCCATGCCGCTCGCTATTAGTTTACCATTGTTCTTATGCACCTGTTTAAAAATAAGTTCGACTGCGTTTTCGTATGATTTGGTTACCGGTATATTTTGGATAGCACGCGCTTCGTGCTCAATAACCTTCCGGATAATTTCTTCCATTCCTTCAAATTTTTGTGCAAATCTACATGAAAAAACGGAGAGGTCAACAATTTTCATGTTGACAGGTTACCATTAATATAATATTTATATAAATTGAAATATTGAAGTGATAACGAATGGTACACCTGTTAAATGTCATAAAAAAAGGGACATATAGATAGTTCTGGATTATTAAATATTTGGTACTTTTGGCCGAAGATTCACTTCAATACAACTAATTATTTAAAATGAAGATTCACGAATATCAAGCCCGAAATTTATTCAGGAAGTACGGGATTCCTGTGCCGGATGGAGTTGTCTGTCATTCGGTAGAAGAAGTTGAGAAAAATGTACCCAATAATGACAAGTTGCGGGTAGTAAAAGCGCAGGTTCATGCCGGTGGCCGCGGAAAAGCCGGTGGTGTGAAGCTGGCAAAATCCAGGGCCGAAGCCGTTGAAAAAGCCAAAGAAATTCTTGGTATGGACATCAAAGGTCTCACCGTTGAAAAAGTGATGGTGGCCGATGCTGTCGATATTGAAAAGGAATTTTACGTTGGCCTGGTCAACGACCGCAATACCAAGTCGGTTACGCTGATGGCCAGTGTCGAAGGCGGCGTGGAAATTGAAGAAGTAGCGAAAACCTCGCCCGAGAAAATCATCAAACTGAGCATTGATCCTACCATGGGACTGATGGACTGGCAGGCACGGAAAGTAGCCCTGCAACTGTTCGACGATCCGAAACAGATGCGCCAGGCAGCTGCTATTCTTGTAAAACTGTACAAGCTGTATGTGGCTACCGACTCTTCGCTGGCTGAAATCAATCCGCTGGTGCTGACACCGGATAAAAAAGTGCTGGCCATCGACGGGAAAATGAATTTCGACGACAATGCACTGTATCGTCAGCCCGAAATCCTTGAAATGCGCGAGGTAAATGAAGACGAGAAAAAAGAGATCGATGCCAACGAAAAAGGATTGTCTTACATTAAACTCGACGGTAGCATTGGTTGCATGGTAAACGGTGCCGGACTGGCAATGGCTACCATGGACATGATTAAACTGTATGGCGGCGATCCGGCCAACTTCCTCGATATCGGCGGATCGTCCAATCCGCAAAAAGTGGTGGATGCCATGAATATTCTGCTGAGCGATAAAAACGTAAAAGCAGTGATGATCAACATTTTTGGCGGCATAACCCGTTGCGATGATGTAGCCAAAGGTTTGGTAACCGCGCTCGACGAGATAAAAACCGACATCCCGATTGTGATCCGTTTGTCGGGTACCAACGCCAAAGAGGGACAGGCAATTATTACCGAATACGGTTTGCCAACGGTGAAAACCATGAGTGAAGCGGCCAAAAAAGCCATAGAGTTAAGTAAAAAATAGCGCCGGGTTTTTCCGAAGGAATCCCTTTGGGACAATCCGGTGGACTGAGGCGCTACCCGCCCTCCAGTCCGCTGCTGTTAATTGGATAAGCAAAAATAAATAAAGATGAGTATTCTAATCAATAAAGATACAAAGTTAATAGTACAGGGAATTACCGGTCGTGACGGGGGATTCCACACCAGCAAAATGAAAGCCTACGGAACCAACATTGTAGGAGGTATCTCGCCCGGTAAAGGCGGAACCGAAGTGGATGGCGTGCCGGTATTCAACACCGTTGAAGAGGCGGTGAAAGAAACTGGTGCCAATGCCTCCGTGATTTTTGTGCCCGCCCCCTTTGCCGGCGATGCAATTCTCGAAGCCAGCTATGCCGGCGTTGAATTGGTGGTATGTATCACAGAACACGTTCCGGTTCAGGACATGATGAAAGTAACACCCGTGCTGAAACGCAACGGTACCAAACTGGTGGGCGCCAACTGCCCGGGGCTGATTACTCCCGATGAGTGCCTCATCGGTATCCTGCCTGCCATGATTTTCAAAAGAGGGAATGTTGGCCTGATATCACGTTCGGGAACCCTGACCTACGAAGTGGTGAACATGCTCACCGAAGAAGGTCTGGGACAATCTACCTGCGTGGGAATCGGCGGCGATGCCGTTTCGGGATTGTACTTCATCGACCTGCTTGAAATGTATGAAAACGACCCGGAAACCGATGCCGTGGTGCTGATTGGCGAAATTGGCGGCGATGCTGAAGAACAGGCTGCCAAATACATCAAAGAAAAAATGACCAAACCGGTAGTGGCCTTTATTGCCGGACAATCGGCCCCTCCCGGAAAACGGATGGGACATGCCGGTGCCATTATTTCCAGCGGCTCGGGAACTGCCGGGGAAAAAGTAAAAGCATTCAACGAAGCCGGTGTCCCGGTGGCTAAAGAGCCCAATGAAATCCCCGGTTTGGTGAAAGAGAAATTATAGGGAAGCCCCACCTAACCTCCCCGAGGGAGAGGGATTGGGAGCCGGACTTTCCAAGTCCGGCATTAAAAGATATTGAAACCGGTTGCTGCAAAGTGGCCTGTTTTATTGATCCGTCTATCCGTCAAGCGGTTCCAACCGCTGGACGGGTAGGTGAAGCTGTATGCGAGCCCCGTACAGCCTGCCCCGGATTATGATTTGGGGTTCGGTGGTGTGCCTCAAAAGAATAGCCATGCCAGGAGGTGGTTCGGTGGGTTTTTCGTCCGTTCGCCGGCTACTTTATTGGCGGTTTTAATTTTTTAAATGAATACATTATAAACATTTAAAATAAGTATTTCTAAATGCGATGCTACCTTGTTTTCACCAATCTTAAGTGTGCTTGGGTGACCACATGAATTTCTAAGCTTTAAACATTGTTCGAGTTCATTCTTTGTGTTTTTACCAATTAACGAAATAGATTCAATTATTTGTAAAAAGTCATATTCTTTCATCTTTGTCAGACCATCAACTTTTTTTGCTGCTTTCCACCTATAATCACGTCGTTTAGCTTCATTGTTAAAAGCTACTAAACTGTTATTTACAATATATTCATATAGTAGGGATATAGCACCAATCCATGAAAAAACTACAGCGGATTTATATAATCTAAATTCTAATGATTTTATTGCTTCAATAACGAACTCTTTAACATATGGGGATGAAATACTTTCAGCTTTATTTAAAAGGTTGGTATGAGTTTTAATTACTGGTGAGAAATCCAAATATCCGATTTTTGCTAAGTGTTTTTCTCCTTCTCTAGTAACAGCCCAACCTTCAGGTAACTTTATTGCAAATCCTTTTAAAGAAGAAAGAATCATAGAAACATTCCATTTGTCTATTTCTCTAAGTCCATTTTTTTTGGCAAGTTCCTTGATTTCATTTACTTGTTTAGCCTTTGAATCATTGTGTTTTAAAAGGATGAGAATGCGATCTTTTCTATTTAAACCTGTACTATTTAAGATATTTTTTAGATCAGTTGACATCTAAAGCAGTTTTAATTTTATTTTTTTCAGATGCATTTAATGCATATGTGTTTTTTGTCCTTTCAATAAGTTTCTGATTTGAAACTAAGTTTTTGAGGTATTTAGTTAGGTTTGCCCCGTAACTATTTTTATAATAGTTAGTAGCCGCTTGCATCTCAGTAAGTATATCCTTACGTTGGAAGGTGTCTTT
Source organism: Tangfeifania sp. (assembly GCF_055108615.1). NCBI lineage: Bacteria > Pseudomonadati > Bacteroidota > Bacteroidia > Marinilabiliales > Prolixibacteraceae > Tangfeifania > Tangfeifania sp. Next base: position 15,715 of record NZ_JBSQIC010000083.1, read on the forward strand.
ATTCTGCACAAGAGATAGTGTAGCACAAGCTGCAATAATTAAGTCTGTTCCAGATTTTACATTAAGTTTGGCGGCTATTGTATTTGATGACATTTGAATTACACTATCCACGATGTTGGAAGTATCTTCTGAAGGATTTTCAATTTCTGATGCTTTCTCTTCAATTCTTGGAAGTTTTAATGAAATTAATTTATCAATTAATTCTGGAAGATCTTTCTTAAGGTAATCTTCTGTTCCTTCATACTCAATCTCAATAGTGCCAATTTTTATTCTAATTTTATGATCCATATAAATAAATTTAAAAAATTAATTAGTTCTTTTCAATTTTATTGCTCCAACTTATTTATCTGCCCTTATTTCGCAAATTTTAAAACATCATATTTAGTATATTTTCATATTTGATTTTATCATTCGGTTAGTTTTTGGCTTACAAGTTAGTGATTTTTAGAATTTATCGTTGTTAAAATACAGACTTTGTTTAATACCGATGATGAAAAACATTGAGCCATTGGTTCGCTTACTCCCAATGCCTGTGTTTTCTACCTGATTGTCGTCAGGCAAGTTATCGGCATTATTCCAATTTGAAAATAGTTCAAAATAGCCTAACCATTTTCAGAATTGGTTTAAGTAGTAAAGTTTATCGGGGTGAGTTCTCCTTTGATACATTTCTGCCATGTACTAACGATAATATATTTCAAAGGAGGTGGCCGGCGCAGGAGGTCGGAGGATTAAAAATAAGAAATTCAGTATTTCCTCACCGCCACTTTCAGTACCGCCTGCTTTTCTTTCAGTTCGATTTTTACCTCGTTTTCATCGAGGCTGTCGAAGATTTGTGTGAAGTCGAAGGAATCTTCTCCGGACGGGGATGAGGAGGATTCGCCTGTTTTCTTTGGTTTTTTCTTTTGGTGCAAAAACAGTTGAAGCACTTCGTTCAGCATTTCTTTCCTACGAAACTTATGTACTGGCCGAATTTGATTAGGAATATTGTCGGCAGTCCTTAACCCTGTCAACGCCTTTAGGCTCGTTTTTCATAGAGACCAACTATTAGCGAATTAGGTTGTTTATGGGTGTTTATGTGTCATGATACATATATTTTACCATTTATTTGTAATTGAATACAAAAATAAATCAATATATTTGTATCGTAATACTATGATGAATAAAATGGATGAAATTTTCAGATACAGTAATCAAATTATCGGGAACGTTAATTTGCGTTTTTTTAGGTATTTATATCGACAGATTAACTGGGAATCCCGGCTTATTGAAATTCT
>NZ_JBSQIC010000084.1:0-16763 GCF_055108615.1 Tangfeifania sp.
CAGAGGCGGTTTCGTTCAACTACGTTGTCTGTGATCCAAAGCTATACAATATTTCTTTATGTTGGAAGTATTGTCAACCTTTCTTATTTTATATTTCCAATTCATCAAATAGGTTTTAATGCATTTATGTTTTTTTGAAATCTTTTATCCAGTGTTATTTCCCAAGGCGCATTCATACATAGATGTCGGTTTTTCAATGTTTAAAACTACCAATCTTTTGTTAAAAAACAATGCCGGTGGCAGGATTTTGCAGAGCCGTTGAAAACAAAGGACAGCAGCGTGCCTGGAATAGCTAAGTGTCTGACTGACAGAGGCCGCACAAGCGTTGGTTCTGGTTTTCGTAGCCCTGCGATGGTTAGCCTGAGTGTCGGATCACGGTATCATAGACCTGCGACGGTCAGCACAAGGGACAGGATAATTGTTTCGTATATCCGCGACATCCAGCCAGTGCGGATTTGCAATCCGTATTTTTTGGCACAAATTACAAATTTGCGCCAGCGAACGGTTCCATGTTGCCACACTTCGATGCAGCTCCTCGTCCCCCTTTATTTGAATTCTTTGCCATGAAAGTAATTTGTCGCCAATTAAAGGGGGAATACAAGGGGGATTCGGTAGGCTTTTCTTTTTGAAAAAACAAATATAAATCCCCCGTCCGCCCACTGGCGATTAAACTTTTTCTGTCGTGAAGAAATATTGAACAGGTGACTTTGAGTCACCAGCTCAATTTTGAAAAAATAGGACGCGCCCTGATGTAATTTGCGACTGCTATTTCAACCCGCCTCTTTCCAGCAGCGCATCAACGGTGGGTTCTTTCCCGCGGAAACGTTTGTACAGTGTCATCGGGTGTTCGGTGCCGCCCTTTTCCAGGATATTTTTCCGGAACGAAGTGGCCACTTCGCGGTTGAACAATCCTTTTTCGCGGAACAGGCTAAATGCATCGGCATCGAGCACTTCGGCCCATTTATAGCCGTAATAACCTGCGGCATAGCCACTGGCGAACAAATGCCCAAATTGGGTGCTCATGCAGGTTCCTTCCGTTTTCGGAAAAATTTGTGTTTTCTTCCACGCGGCTTCTTCAAATGCTTTCACATCGCCGCTGAACGGTTGTTGCTGCGTGTGCCAGGCCATGTCGAGGTAACCAAAACTGAGCTGCCGCAAGGTTTGATAGCCTTCCAGGAAATTGCCCGATGCTTTGATCCGCTCCACCAAATCTGCCGGAATTTTTTCGCCGGTTTCGTAGTGTTCCGCAAACCGATCCAGAAATTCTTTTTCAACTGCCCAGTTCTCCATTATTTGCGATGGAAGTTCCACAAAATCGTGGTACACATTGGTGCCCGACAAAGCTGAGTAGGATGCATTGGCGAGCATCCCGTGAAGCGCATGGCCAAACTCGTGCATAAATGTTTCCACCTCGCGGAAAGTGAGCAACGCCGGTTTTGTCTCGGTTGGGCGGGTAAAATTCATTACAATGGCGATGTGCGGCCGCGAGTTTTTGCCGTCTTCCTTCCACTGTCCTTTAAAATCGTTCATCCAGGCACCGCCCTGTTTGCCGGGCCGTGGGTGAAAATCGGTGTACAATACTGCCAGGAACTTACCGTCATCGTCATACACTTCATAAGGCAGAACCTCTTCATGGTAAACCGGGATTTCTTTATTCGGCTTGAAAGTGATTTTGTACAGACTTGTTGCCAGCCCAAAAACACCGTCGATAACACGGTTCAGTTCAAAGTAAGGTTTCAGTTTTTCATCGTCGAGCTCAAACTTTTTGATTTTCAGTTTTTCGCTGTAGTAGCTCCAGTCCCAGGGCATCATTTCATGGTTAAAACCCAGTTCCTTTGCAAAAGCTTCCACTTCTGCTTTCTCTTTTTTGGCCACACCCGCAGATGCTTCAAAAAGTTCGTCTAATAATTGATAAACACCTTTTGTATTTTGCGCCATCTTGCGTTCAAGCACGTAATCGGCGTAATTGTTATAGCCCAGCAAACGTGCCAGTTCCAGCCGCAGGTTGACAATCTTTTTGATATTTTCCCTGTTGTCGAGCTCGTCGCCTTTAAACGATTTCGACATGTACGCCATAAACAATTCCTTCCGCAGTTCGCGATCATTGGCATATTTCATGAAGGGCTGATACACCGGCATGGTGATGTCGAATATCCAGCCCTCTTTTCCCTTCGATTTGGCTTTGGCCGCGGCTGCTTCGAGCAAACTTTCGGGCAGGCCTGATAACCGGCTTTTATCGGTGATGTGCTTTTCGTACTTGTTGGTTTCTTTCAGCACATTCTCCCCGAATTTCAGGGTGAGTTGCGCCAGTTCGGTGTTGATTTTCCGGAACTGTTCTTTCTTTTCCTCCGGAAGGTTGGCACCTTTGCGTTTAAAATTAAGGTAAGTTTCTTCCAGCAAAGTTTGCTGCTCCACCGTCAAATCAAGCTTTTCTTTCTGATTGTAAACGGCTTTTATCCGTGCAAAAAGTTCCGGGTTGAGCGTGATATCGTTTTCAAACTTTGTGAGCAGCGGCGACACTTCCTGTGCCAGGTTTTGCAACTCATCATTTGTTTCGGCATGCAACAGGTTGAAGAAAACTCCCGCAGTGCGGTTCAGCAAACGACCGGCGCTTTCGAGCGCTTCCACTGTATTTTCAAAGGTTGGTTCTTTCTCGTTTTCAGCAATATTTTTTACTTCCTCTTCTCCTTTATTAATTGCCTCTTTAAACGCCGGCAGAAAGTGCTCGTTTTTTATTTCAGCAAAAGGTGCGGTTTCGTGCGGGGTTTTGAATTCTTTTAACAGCGGATTATTTTTTATTTCATTCATAACTTATCAATTAAAAATTTGGCTTCGAAAAAAGCCTGTATAACCTGTATAAAATGTGTTGGTTTAACCATCGGAAAAGGGGGATTGTTCAAAAGTTGATTATTTCTTCTTTTTTTGCACCGACCAGCCGAATTTGCCAATGATATCACCCAGCCCGAAATAGTGCCCGTGGTTATAAACCAGCGGACCGGCATTGGCGAAACTGAATTTCCCGGTGTCGTCGAGGTAGGTATCGTCAACCGAAACATTCACCACTTCGGCGGTAAACATGTGGTGCGAGCCCAGTTCGATGATCTCTTTCACCACGCACTCCACATTCACCGGCGATTCTTCGATTATTGGCGCTTTTACCACTTTTGCCGGAGCCGGAGTCAGGTTCATTTTTTCCCACTTGTTGTATTTTCTTCCCGAGCGAACACCGCACCAGTCGGTGGCCCTGGCCAGCTTTTCGGTTGTCAGGTTAATGACAAATTCGCCGGTTCGCTTGATTATATCGTAGGAATGTCGTTCAGGCCTTACCGAAATATAACACATCGGCGGTTTGCTGTTGATGGTGCCTGTCCAGGCTATGGTAATAATGTTGTATTCTTCAGGTTGATGTCCGCAACTCACCATTACCGCCGGAATCGGGTAAATCATGGTTCCGGGCTTCCAGTGTTGTTTTGCCATAAATCGATTTTAATCTTCCGGGTCAATCCAGTCGTCGTTTTCGCGGATTAGCTGTTCCAGTTCTTCAACGGCATCTTCGTACGGGATGTGGCGCTTTACCGGTTTCAGCCCTTTGTAAAGCGTCACCTTGTTAACGCCGGCACCTACAAATCCGTAATCCACATCGCCCATTTCACCGGGGCCATTCACTACACAGCCCATAATTCCGATTTTCAAGTGATTCAGATGCTTAAAATGCGTTTTTACTCTCCGTGTGGTTTCCTGCAAGTCGAAAAGCGTGCGCCCGCAACCCGGGCAAGAAACAAACTCGGTTTTGGTTGTCCGCATCCGGCTGGCCTGCAAAAGGCCAAAACTTAAATCTTTTAACTCGGTAAAAGTGATGTTATCATTCGAAATGCAAATTCCATCGCCGTAACCATCGATGAGCAGACCACCCAAATCACACGAGGCTTTGATTTGCAAATCTTCGAGGCTGGTTTCGTTGTAGCAGCGGTAAAGAATTACCGGCACTTTCCAGATATGTGTTTCGAGGCACATAAAAAATGCCCGCAGCTCGGCCATCGGATTTTTATTGAAACTTTCGAGAATCAGCACTGTTTTGCGGGTTTGCTTCAGCTTCATTATTATTTCGGGGTTCTTCTCCATGAAGTTGTCGAACTCCTTTTTATTGGTGCGGATGAATTTCATCCGTCCCCAGCGGGTACTTTCAAAAAGGTATTCTTCCAGCGAAATGATGGGAAAGCTATCTCCTTCGATGTCCATAATTTTATTCCCTGAAAGGAAATAGTCGGGAACCAGATTCCCGCGCACCGGAATCATCTCTTTCAGGCTGCGCTCGCCCAAATCGGCAACAACAACAGGCAATTCTTCACCACCCATTTTCAGTACCGGACGGGTAGCACGGCGTTCATACTCAAACGGATTTGTTTGCGCGAAAAGATTAGCTGAAATGGGTTCGTGATCCTGGTAAAGTTTAAAATGATCAACCATTTTCTGTGCCACCGGAATTTCTCTTGCCGGGTCTTCGGTGAGCGATACACGAACGGTATCTCCAATTCCGTCGGCCAGCAGTGCTCCGATTCCAACCGCAGACTTAATGCGTCCGTCTTCGCCCTCGCCGGCCTCGGTAACTCCCAGGTGAATGGGGTATTTCATATCCTCGAGCCGCATTTTGTAATTCAGCAACCGAACGGTGTAAACCATCATGCGCGTGTTGCTCGATTTAATGGACACCACCACATCGTTAAAATTCACCTTTTGACAAATACGCAGATACTCGAGAACCGATTCGGCCATTCCCGAGGGAGTGTCTCCAAAACGGCTCATCACCCTGTCGGAAAGCGAACCATGATTGGCACCAATACGCAGGGCGGTTTTGGTCTTTTTCAGGTGTTCCAGAAAAGGAATAAACTTTTCCTCAATTTTGTGAAGTTCAATTTTGTACTCTTCATCGCTAAATATTTTACCGTTGAAATTCGCCCGTTTATCGTAAAAATTACCCGGATTAATGCGTACTTTATCAACATATTTAGCTGCCACTTCGGCCAGTTTGGGATTAAAATGAATGTCGGCAATCAGCGGGGTGGTGTACCCCCTGTCTTTCATTTCCTGTACAATATTTTTAAGATTTTCAGCATCATACATCCCTTTGACGGTAAGGCGGATGAAATCGGTTCCGGCCATGATTAATTTTTTAACCTGATCCAGTGTAGCCTCTGTGTCCCGTGTACTCGTATCGGTCATTGTCTGAATCCGAATGGGGTTTGTTCCCCCTACGCCAATGCCGCCAATATTCACCTCCCAGGTTTCCTGCCGCTGATACCGGGTTAAATCTTTCACATAATTGAAATGACGATCTTTCATTGAATTCTATCTGTTAAGCTGATTTGCAAATTTACGTTAATGGTTCTAAATTAAAAAGATTCGATTATTTTTGTTTCAGTAAAAATTGTATGGCAATAACAGTCAGTAATATAACAAAATTATTTGGAAAGCAGAAAGCGCTCGAGAATATCAGTTTTTCTGTTGAAGAAGGTGAACTCCTGGGTTTTCTGGGCCCCAACGGTGCCGGTAAATCCACGTTAATGAAAATAATGACCGGCTTTTTGCCTTCCGATTCGGGCGAAGTAACCATCAATGGCCGGAAAATATCGGTTGACAATACTGAAATCCGGAAAAACATTGGTTACCTGCCGGAAAACAATCCGCTTTACACCGATTTGTTTGTAAAAGAATACCTTGAAATTACAGCAGGTTTTTACCACCTGAAAAACAAAAAGCAGCGGGTGGCTGAAATGGTTGAACTGACCGGGCTGGGAGACGAACAGCATAAAAAAATCGGTGCCCTCTCGAAAGGTTACCGGCAGCGTGTGGGGCTGGCGCAGGCGCTGATTCACGACCCCGGAATTTTAATCCTGGATGAAGCCACCACCGGCCTCGATCCCAACCAGCTGGAAGAAATCCGCGGACTTATTCGGAAAATCAGTACCGAAAAAACGGTGATTCTTTCGTCGCACATTATGCAGGAAGTGGAAGCTATTTGCAACCGTGTGCTTATTATCAACAAAGGGAAAATTGTTGCCGATGGCGGCATAGCTGAAATCAGCAACGGCAAACTGAAAAAAAGCCAGCAGGTTATTGCCGGGTTTGCTGAAAAAATTTCTGCGGATCAATTGCTTGCGGTTGAAAACATTAAACGAGTGGTCCCCGACGGGGAAAACTGGTTGATTGAATCAGACGGCAGCACCGATATCCGACCGGTAATTTTCCGGTTTGCAGTTGACAATAACCTCACACTTCTGACCCTGCAGGAAAAGCAGCAAGATCTCGAAAGTATTTTTCACCAGTTAACCCGCGAAAATGCCTCCTGAAGTTTCGGTCATCCTGCCGTTTTACAATGCCGGAAAAACTCTTGTCGCTGCCGTTGAAAGCATTCTCCAGCAAACTTTCACCAATTTTGAATTGCTGTTAATTGACAACAACTCAACTGACACCAGTAAATCCATCGCCCGAAAATTTGCTGAGAAAGACCATCGCATCCATCTCCTTTCTGAAGAAAAACAGGGCGTGGCTCATGCCATGAACTGCGGGCTTGAAAATGCCCGCGGTCGTTTTGTTGCCCGGATGGATGCTGACGATATCTCAATGCCGGAAAGGCTGGAGAAACAGGTTCATTTTTTGAAAAACAACCTTGAAATCGGATTAGTTGGTTCCGAAGTAAAATACATAGCGCACGAAAAAAACACGGCGGGTTTTAACCGGTTTGTAAAGTGGGTGAACTCTTTTCACTCGCCGGAAGAAATCGACTTCAACCGTTTTGTGGAAATCCCGGTGGTGAATCCAACCGTCCTGTTTCGCAGGGAACTTTATGAGAAGTTGGGGGGTTGTTTCCAGGGCAATTTCCCGGAAGATTACGAAATGCAACTGCGTTATCTGGAAGCAGGGGTAAAAATGGCCAAACTGCCGGAACCGCTGCTCGAATGGCACGACACTTCAACCCGCCTTACCCGCACTGACGACCGCTATTCCACCGAAGCTTTTTTCCGGACGAAAGCGGTTTATTTCAAAAAATGGTCGGAAAAACAGAACCGTTTCCACCCGGATATTTGGGTGTGGGGCGCTGGCCGGAAAACGCGGCAGCGGGCAAAATTACTCGAAAAAGAAGGCTTAAAAATTCAGGGATTCATCGACATTGTAAAAGGAAAAACCACCGAAAAAGAGACACTTCATTTTACTGAAATACCCGATCCGGGAAGATTGTTTATTATACCGATGGTAACCAAACGCGGAGCACGGGAACAAATCAAATCGTATCTTTCAGGTGCCGCTTATGAAGAGGGAAAAGATTTTATGCTGATGGGGTGAGACAGGAATCACTACCCCGAAACGGGATCGGCGATTAAAATTCTCATCACCCAACGGGACCAGCGAATTACGATTCGCTGACTTACATGACGAAGTTCGGAAATTGCACACCGGCATAAAAATAATCTCAAATACTCCTTTTTTATTTTGTTAAAAAATATTACATTTGTCCATGCTACGTGGAAAGATTTGAGATTGATTGCAACCACATGAAAAAAATGCTAAAGCAATCGTGCTTTTTTTTCACCGACTTCAATCCGAAACATCCCGCAGCCCAAATTTTATTGTTGAATTTGAGAACTTTATTGTTCTGAACAACATCATTCTGTATTCGTCTCAGGAAAAGCCTGAAACGATTTCAGGTTGAAGGGACAGTGAAGGGACTCGTAAAATTTAAACGACATGAGTTATTTATTTACAAGCGAATCGGTTTCGGAAGGCCATCCCGACAAAGTATCCGATCAGATTTCGGACGCACTGCTCGACGAATTCCTGGCATTTGACACCGACTCCAAAGTTGCAATAGAAACACTGGTAACCACCGGTCAGGTTGTTGTTGCCGGCGAAGTAAAATCGAACACCTACGTAGATGTTCAGGAAGTTGCCCGCAGGGTTATTAACGACATTGGATACACCAAAGGTGCCTACCGTTTCGAAGGCGAATCGTGTGGTGTACTGGTAGCCATTCATGAACAAAGCCCCGACATTAACCGTGGTGTGGACAAAGCCGACAAAAACGAGCAGGGTGCCGGCGACCAGGGAATGATGTTTGGCTACGCCTGCAAGGACACCGACAAATACATGCCACTTGCGTTGGAACTGTCGCACGAAATTCTAAAAGAACTGGCTGTAATTCGCCGCGAGGGAAAAGAGATGACCTATCTGCGCCCCGACTCCAAATCGCAGGTGACTATTGAATACTCCGACGAAAACATTCCGCAAAGAGTGCATACAATTGTGGTTTCTACCCAACACGACGAATTTGACGCTGATGATCCAATGCTGGCTAAAATCAGGGAAGATGTAATCAACATTCTTATTCCGCGTGTAAAAGCCAGGCTCCCTGAGCGGGTACAGCAGCTTTTTGACGACAACATTATCTACCACGTGAATCCAACCGGTAAATTCGTAATTGGCGGGCCACACGGCGATACCGGCCTGACTGGCCGCAAAATAATTGTAGATACATACGGCGGCCGCGGATCACATGGTGGTGGTGCTTTTTCAGGTAAAGACCCTTCGAAAGTGGACCGCTCGGCATCTTATGCCGCACGCCATATTGCCAAAAACCTGGTAGCAGCCGGTGTGGCCGATGAAATACTGGTGCAACTGGCTTATGCAATTGGAGTGGCACAACCCGTGGGCGTTTATGTAGAGACCTACGGGCGAAAAAACGTGAAATTCAGTGATGGCGAAATTGCCGAAAAAGTGAAAAAGATTTTCGATTTGCGCCCGGCAGCCATCGAAGAGCGGCTGAAACTGCGAAACCCGATTTATTTGGAAACTGCAGCTTACGGGCACATGGGCCGCGAACCGCGAACGGTAACCAAAAAATTTGAGTCGCCCTACCAGGGAAAAACCGAACTCGAAGTGGAACTTTTCACCTGGGAAGAACTCGATTATGTTGATGAGATAAAAAAAGCTTTCGGGATTTAAATCTCCCGGGGGAAGTATAATTAATACGCCTGATGGGCGGTACAAAAAATGTATCGTCCTTTTTTTAATATTTTTTATCCTGTTAAATGTAACCTCTTTCAATCCCAATTCGAATAACAGCATAGAGCTGTATCATGGTTATTGAAACGATGTTCAACTAAAAAGTCTGGAAATCATGGAAGAAAGATTGATTACACTTGTAGTCCTCCCTTACTCAAAAGCGCAAATGCTGAAAATGCGCCTCGAAGAAAACGAAATAGAATGTTACCTGGAAGATATTAACCTGATGGAGGGCGCGGCTACGTCGGTGAAAGTAAAAATTATGGAGAAAGATGTCCGGGAAGCTTTTCCGGTTCTCGAAAAATTCTTGGGAAAAAAACCCATTGCTGCCAAAAAGAAGGTGGAAAAAAAAGACGACCACATCCTGGTGCCGGTCGATTTTTCAACAGCATCGGCCAAAAGCTGCAAAATGGCATTTAACATTGCCAGCCACCTGGGCACCAAACTGGTTTTTATGCACTGCTACTTTAATCCCATTGTTCATTCAGTACCCTACGGCGATGTGTACATGTACGACTCCACACTGCTGGCACGCATGGACGAAGCCGAAAAAAATGCGAATGAAAATTTTCAGAAATTTACAACTAAACTGGTAAACGATATCGGTAAAGAAAAATGGGATACCGTGGAATCCGATTTCATCATCAAATCGGGCTACGCCGATGAAGACATTCTGGCCTATGCCGAAGATAATAATTCGCGACTGATTGTTATGGGCACCGGCGACGAAACGACCAACGTAATTGGCAGCATAACCGCCGATATTATTTACAATGCAAAAGTTCCGGTTTTGGTGGTTCCTGAAAAAATGCCCGAAAAAGAGCTGAGCGAATTCAACCGTGTTTTGTATGCCACCAACTTTGACGAAAAAGATTTTTTGGTAATCGAGAAACTGGTGGGCCTGCTGAAACCCTTCGATGCCAAAGTTTTTTGCGTGCATGTAGGAAAAACAAAACAATCGGACTGGGACACAGCCAAACTTGAAGGCATGAAAGAGGTGCTAAATGAAAATTACCAGTCGAAAGATTTTAATTGCCGGCTCATTGTGGGCGACGATATTCTTGAAGCACTCGACTCGTTTATCGAAAAAGAGAACATCGATATTATTTCGCTGACCACGCACAAGCGGAATATGATTTCGCGGTTGTTTAACCCGAGTGTGGCACGTAAAATGGTGTTCCACACTAAAACGCCGCTGCTGGTTTTTCATGCATAGAAAAGCGGCTCCTCCCGGGCTCCCCAAAGGGGGAGATGGAAGAGTTTCCACAGATAAGAAGCGGCTAATGAAATGGCTGTTATTTACCTGACAGGTCTTTCAGAAAAAACTTGGCGGTTTGCTGAATGGATTGAGAAACAGGCATGTAATCAAATTCAAAACACCGGGTGATTTTACTCCCATCGAAATTTTTAATACTTGCTGAAGCAGAAGCCGTTTCGTGGGTAATAGCAGTTGATTTTCCCGATACCATCCCCCAAAATGCCGCTGCCCGCCATACAAATGCCAGCAAAACCGGTGATGCATGAAATTTTGGACGCTGCTTTCCGAATGCATCGGCAATTTGTGAAAACAGTTGCTTATAGCTCAAGTTTTCGGCATTCAGTAAAAACCGTGTGTTTTTGCAGGCTTCAAAATTGGAATCGTTCATCAACAAAATCATGGCACGGGCCACATCTTTAACATCTACATAGCCGGTAACTCCCTTTGTGTAAAACTTCATCCCGTTCCACACGGTTTTAAAAAGTTGCGCACTTCCCGAGTTCCAGTTTCCGGGCCCCAGTACAATCGACGGATTGACAATTACAGCATCGAGTCCTTCTTCAATTCCCCGCCACACTTCGGTTTCAGAATAAAATTTACTCTCGGAGTAGCCCGAAATTTTTTTGGAAGGTACCCAGTTGGTCTGTTCGTCAATTGAATATCCGTTTTCGGCATTTCCGAGGGCAGCCACCGAACTCACATGACAATACTTTTTCACACCGTTTTCCAGGGCAGCGTTTACCAGGTTGGCAGTGCCTTCTACGTTGTTGCGGATCATTTGATCACGTTCGCCGGAATTAAAAGAAACAATTGCTGCACAGTGGAACACTTCGGTTACTCCATCGAGCAGTTTTTCCAAACCAAAATAGTCAAGGATATCGCCATCCACCCATTCAATTTGCCTGAAAAGTTCTTCCGCATTTTCAGCATACCAGGAAAAAACTTTTTGTACCTGCTGCAGATTGCTGGTTTCGCGTTTCAGCGCTTTCACCTTTTTGCCTGCCGAAACAAGTTCGAATAATAAATGCGATCCTATTAATCCCGTGCCCCCTGTTACAAACTGCATAGTTCCAATTTTGCAGCAAAGATAGGAATTTAAGTGCCTTTAACATTTTGAATTTCTTTTGAAACAACAGAATCGTTAATTTTATAAACTAAATTTGAAATTATGCGGACGGAAAATAATTTACGATTTGAAACCAAGGAAGAAGCCAATGAGCGAAGAATGCAGGAAGCACTGAGCCGCACACCCCACGAAAGGCTAATGTTTTTTTTGAAGATGGCCCAGGAAATGCAGTTTTTTGAGCCGTCAGAACCCCACCCCAACAGGCTTAAAAATAACTTTATTCTTGAATAAAGATTCAACTATTCCACGGCGTAACCGGCTTGGCACCAAACTCTTTGGCTGATATCTTTTCGATATGTACTTTCATGATTCCTACATTTTTCACAGCCGGTGCATTGAATTTAAATTCCCGGTCGCTGTACTGCGCCATTAGCAAATTCAGGCAGCGCACTTTTTCATCGTAGTCATTAATAATATTTACAGTACCTTCCACAATGGCCGACTTCGATTTTACGCGGTAGCTGCACCCTACCCGCTCATCCTGCCAGGCCAGTTCATCGCCCAGTGTCCAGTTGATACAGACTTTCGGATTTTTTTGCAAAGTTTCCCACATGCGGCCACTTTGTGCCGAATGAAGAATAACCGAATCGCCGTCGAGCGCAAAATTCATGGGCAAAACATACGGCCGGTCATTTTCCGACATGGCCACAAAACAGGTTTTGCATAATTTTATTACCTCCTCTATTTCTTCTCTGTTTTCAATAAACAGGGTTCGCATACTATTTTAAGCTAATTTATGGCCCGGCTTCCGAGTTTTTCCGACAAAAATTTTTCTACCCGCTTCAGGTTCATGTATTTCGATTGCTCCTCAATCACGTGGTCGAAATTGTTTTCTTTGGCAGCCACGTCAATGGCCTTTTCAATTTCTTCCATCATCAATTTAATTTTCCGGAGCTTGTATTCGTAAATAATTTTTGGAATCAGGAAATCGAGAATCTCCTCCTCCTTTTCGGTGTAGGCACCTGCTTTTGTCCAGCGCTTGCTTTCAATAAATTTTTCAGAAAGAAGGTCGGTGGCCAGTTTGCTCACTTCAGTGTCGGGGTGGTAAATAAAATGTTTCCATGGGTCGAATTGTTCATTATCGAGGTTCGCTTTCACTTCGTTAAAAATCTGGCGGAACAATTTATTCTCGGGTACCAAATCATCATTCTCCAGCTCCTTCACCATAAATTCACCCACTTTCACATCGCGTGTTTCATTGGGGTTCTCACCATCTTCTTCAAACAGAACAACATTGCAGTGTTTTAACAGAAACCGTAAAAACTCCAGCTCTTCAATTAAAAATTCAGAAGGTTTAATTTCGGGGTCCTGCGATTGCGGCTCCGCTTTTTGGCGTTGGTCGCGTACCTGTTCGCGCCTCTCTTTTTTCCGCAGTTCGTCGTTCTGTTTGCGTTTTTGCTTCCTTACTTCTGAATACAACACCTCTTCATCCACATTGAGCAACTTGCTGCACTCCTTTATATACACCGAACGTGTAATTGTATCGGGAATCACAGCCACCGAGCGGATTACATCAGAAATCAGCCGCGCTTTGGCCACCGGATCGTTTTCAGTGGTTTTCAGCAGCAGGCGCGTTTTAAACTGGATAAAATCGGTTTCGTTTTCGTTGATGTACTCCTGAAAACCGCTGGCTCCCTTTTGTTTTGCAAAGGAATCAGGATCCTCTCCGTCGGGCAGCAGCAGTACTTTTACGTTCATCCCTTCTTCCAAAACAAGATCAATCCCGCGCATGGATGCTTTAATTCCGGCCTCGTCGCCATCGTAAATAATGGTAATATTGGTGGTGAACCGCTTAATTAAACGGATTTGCTCCGAAGTAAGCGCGGTTCCCGACGAGGCCACCACGTTGGTAATTCCGGCCTGGTGCATGGAAAGCACATCGGTGTAGCCTTCCACGAGGTAACATTTATCGGCTCTTGCCATTTCGCGCCGGGCCTGGTAAATGCCGTAAAGTGCCTTGCTTTTGTGGTAAATCTCCGATTCCGGGGAGTTGAGGTACTTGGCCGCTTTGGGATCGTCTCTCAGAATGCGGCCGCCAAAACCAATTACCCGGCCTGCCAGGTTGTGGATAGGAAACATCACCCGCCCGGCAAACCGGTCGCGTTTCCAGTCGTCGCGCACAATGGTGAGCCCGGTTTTTTCGAGGAATTCGATTTTGTAACCCTGCTTTTGCGCAGCTTCGCTAAATGGCGTTTTCCCGTCGGGACTGTAGCCCAATTCAAACTTTTTCAGGATATCGTCGCGGAAACCACGTTCCCTGAAATAGCTCAAACCAATGGTTCGCCCCTCATTTTCTTCCCATAAAAAACGTGTGAAGTATTTTTGGGCAAAACCTGAAACAATCATCAGGCTTTCCCGCTCGTCCTTCAGCTGTTTTTGCTCCTCGGTTTCCTCCTCCTCTTTTACCTCGATATTGTATTTTTTTGCCAGCCATTTCAGGGCCTCCGGGTAACTGAGGTTTTCATGCTCCATAATAAAATTGACCGCATTGCCGCCTTTTCCACACCCAAAACACTTGAAAATTCCCTTGGCCGGCGAAACCGTAAATGAAGGTGTTTTTTCATTATGAAAAGGGCACAGGCCGAGCATATTCACACCTCTTCTCCGAAGTGTTACAAACTCCGAAACCACGTCAGCAATATCTGCCGCGTCCAGAATACGTTCTATTGTAGCATGATCTATCACAACTGCAAATGTAGGAAATTTGGGTGGGGTATTCAATTCTCATATTTTCATTTATCTTTAAAGCGAAAACAGTTTATGATGAAGAAAAAACTGGTTATACTTTCAGGATCGGGCATCAGCCAGGAGAGCGGATTACAAACTTTTCGCGACATGGGCGGGTTGTGGAAACAGTACGACGTGACCGAATTGGCCAGCCCCGAAGCATGGAAACGTGACCCTGAACTGGTTTTGCGTTTTTATAACGAGCGACGAAAACAGTTGTGGGAAGCCAAACCCAATGCCGGTCATCGCGGAATTGCCGAACTCGAGGATTGGTTCGATGTGGACGTAATCACTCAAAATGTGGATGATTTGCATGAACAGGCAGGTAGCTCGCGGGTGATACATCTCCACGGCGAACTGCGAAAAGCACGGAGTACTGTCGATCCCAGCCTGGTTTATACGCTGAAAGACTGGGAGCTTAAACTGGGCGACAAATGCGAAAAAGGAAGCCAGCTTCGCCCCCATATTGTTTGGTTTGGTGAATCGGTCGATGAGCTGCAACGAGCCATTCCAATTGTTAAAAATGCAGATATTTTTGTGGTGGTGGGCACTTCGCTGGTTGTTTATCCGGCGGCCGGGCTGGTAAATTATACTAACCCGGCTATTCCGATTTTTGTGGTCGATCCGGACAGCCCGGAAATGTTTATAAAAAATGTAACTTACATTCACGAAAAAGCCGGGAAAGGTGTTCAGCTGTTAAAATCAAAACTTGAAAAATTGAAGTAAAATGCGTAAAAAAATTCTCATCCCGATTTTATTTCTGATTCTGGCACAAGTCGCTTCTGCACAACGTTTCGAAGGCGGAATACTGGCAGGTTTTAATGCTTCGCAGGTGGAAGGGGCCATGATTAACGGGGTCAATATAAATGGTTATCACAAGCCGGGGATTCTGGCCGGGCTATATGTACAAACCGATTTTGCACCGGCAATATTTGGAGGCATGGAAATTAAATACTCGCAGAAAGGAGCACGCAAAAAGATTGACAAGGAGAATCCCGACCCTGAAAAATACATTATGCGGCTCGGCTATATCGATGTTCCGGTTTATGCAGGGTTCCGAACCAGTGACCGCGCCACAATTATTGCGGGCGCATCGGCAGGATACCTCATGCACTCAAAGGAAATTGACAATTACGGTGAGATACCACAGGAAGACCGAAATGTCTTCAACAATTTCGACCTTCAACCATTTTTGGGTTTCCAGTTCGATATGCTGGACCAGATAAAGCTCGATTTACGCTTTGCATTGTCGGTGCTTCCCATCCGGGAACAATCGGGCGAAAATGGCACCAGCTACTACTGGCACAACAACCAGTTTAACAATGTGATTTCGCTGGCTTTGTATTACCGGTTTGGCGGGTAAATCATCAGGAGTTCACCATCCACATTGAAAATGTATCGATCTATTTCCAGAACGATTCCAGTACATCCTCAGCTGTCGGCAAAAGCAAGTGTGGCCACACTTACTTTTGCACCTTCAGCTTTTAAAAGCTGGCAAGCAGAGGCTTCCAGTGTTGAACCGGTGGTAACCACATCGTCAGTCAGCAAAATATGTTTACCTGCAAACTCGCCGGGCTGATGCAAACCAAAAATGCTGTCAACATTTTGCCACCGTTCATACCGGTTTTTTCGCGTTTGGGTTAAAGTGAAAATTTTCCGGTACAAATTACCAGCAGAAACCGGTTTTTGCATTGCTGCGGCCATTCCATTTGCTATCCATTCACTTTGATTGTATCCCCTCTTTTTTTGTTTCCGCGGATGCAGCGGCACCGGAACAATCACATCAACATTTTTATAAGCAGGCGATTCAGCCAGTGCATTCCCAAACCTCAGTCCGGTTTCGTAACCCAATTCTTTCAGCCCTTTGTATTTTATAAAATGAATTAAATCCTGGTATTTGCTCCCTTTTCGGTAATGAAAAAAGGCGGTTGCATTTTCAATTTTTACCCGGCCCCAAAAAAGCTGTGCAACTACATTTTCTTTTTCAAAATGAAAATTATTTACCGGCAAATCATACCAACACCTCATGCATACATATTTTTCCTGAGAGATTAAACGATCGCCGCAGGTAACACATAAACGGGGATAAAACAACCCAATAAAATCATCGAATATGAAGGACAGCTTATTCATGATGTATAAATTACAAAAATATTTTCACCCCTGCAATTTTCGTAACCGGGGTGCAGCAATTCCGCAAGATAATAATAAATTCTTCTGTTCCATGTCTTGAAAAAAAACAGAAATAACTTTCCCTTTCCACCGAAAAACAGCAGATTAAGATTTTTTTTATTGGAAATGTGAACGAACCGCGTGTTTTCTTTTTCCCCGGTTTTTTGGTGTTGTTTTTCAAATTCTGTCTCTACTACATACAACTGATGCCCTTTATAGCCAAGGTCTTTGAATATCTTGTAATTGTATTTTAACGTAATAATACAACCCCAGTTGTTCTGTTTACAATATGCCCATCAAGTCAGCCAGGCCGGGCGGCTACGGTGGAAAATTGAAAACGAGGGCTTTAATAACCAGAAAAATAATGATTACGGTTTACAGCATAAGTTTTCAAGAACAAATTTTAATGCTACCAAAAATTAT
>NZ_JBSQIC010000085.1:0-16400 GCF_055108615.1 Tangfeifania sp.
TCCAGCCACTCGATAATCCGCCTGTTTTGCGGGCCGGTTATGGGCGACAGCGATTCAACTACTGTTCCGTCTTCATCAATTAAAAATTTCTGAAAGTTCCAGATGACTTTCCCGTCGAGCGTGCCGTTTTCTTCACTGCTCATGAGCCACTTGTAAACAGGATGCGGATTGTCTTTTATGGAAATTTTTTCCATCATCAGGAAACTCACACCGTATTTTTTTGTGCAGAAATCCCTGATGTGTTCATTATTTCCCGGTTCCTGGCTACCATAGTCATTGCAGGGAAAAGCGACAATTTCAAAGTCGTTGCCACCGTATTCTTCATACAACTCCTGCAATTTTTTGAATTGCGGGGTCAGCGCACATTCGGTTGCCGTGTTTACAATCAATACTTTTTTGCCTTTCAGGGTTGAAAAATCAAATTTTTCACCGTCAATGGTGCGGGCTGTAAAATCGTGCAATGTTTTGTACTGCCCCGCAGCTGAAAATATGCCAATCAGTAAAAATAACAATACAGTTTGAATTTTTTTCATAAAAATTTCCTTTCATCAAATAAAGTAAAAGTTTCAGAAAAACCGTCTTAAAAAATTAGAATAAAAACAGGTTCATATATCAAAAAAATATATCGCCCGCTGATTGCGCTGATTTTCGCAGAAATTTATAAAAAATCAGCGTTTATCTACCGAAATCTGCGGGAAATCAACAAAATGCCATTAATTGGAGATACAATACATAGATAGTCGCTAAAAATAAATTGATATAGTGTTGATAAGTTTTACCCTGTAAAAAGCGAGATTTAATTATCTTTGAAACTCGATAAAGACACGGAGCTAATGGAGAATTTTATTGTTTCAGCACGAAAATACAGGCCAGAATCTTTCGATACGGTTGTGGCGCAATCGTCGATTACAACTACCCTGAAAAATGCCATAAAAAACAACCAGCTGGCACATGCCTATTTGTTTTGCGGCCCCAGGGGAGTGGGCAAAACTACCTGCGCGCGTATTTTTGCAAAAACCATTAACTGCTCCAACCTGTCGGGAGATATTGAGGCCTGCAATGAATGTGATTCGTGCAAAGCCTTTAATACCAATCGCTCGTTTAACATTCACGAACTGGATGCTGCGTCGAACAATTCGGTTGAGGATATCCGGCTGCTCATCGATCAGGTGCGCATTCCTCCGCAGGTGGGGAAATACAGCGTGTACATTATCGACGAGGTGCACATGCTTTCATCGCAGGCATTTAATGCATTTTTGAAAACACTTGAAGAGCCGCCCAAACATGCCATTTTTATTCTGGCCACAACCGAGAAACATAAAATTATCCCCACGATTTTATCGCGCTGCCAGATTTTTGATTTCAACCGGATTAATATTTCCGATATTGCCGGGCATCTTGAATATGTTGCCAAAAACGAAAATGTTGAGGCTGACAAAGAAGCGCTGAACATTATTGCCCAAAAAGCCGACGGTGCCATGCGCGATGCACTTTCAATCTTCGACCAGATTGTCAGTTTTTCAGGGAAAGAAATTTCGTATCAGGATGTAATTACCAACCTGAACGTGCTCGATTACGATTATTATTTCAGGTTGGTTGACCATTTTCAGAAAAATGAAGTGCCTGAAACGCTAATGATTTTTGATGAAATTCTGAATCATGGTTTCGACGGGCATCACTTTATAAACGGCCTCAGCAATCACCTGCGTAATTTAATGGTGTGTAAAGACACCGCAACGGTTAAGCTGCTCGAAGTTGGTGGTGAAATAAAGGAGCGTTACAAAGTACAGGCAACTTCATGCGAAAATGATTTTTTATTGAAAGCGCTTGAAATCAGCAACGAATGTGATATGCAATACAAACCCAGCCAGAACAAGCGATTGCTAATTGAGCTGGCATTGATTAGGATAGCGCAACTAACCTTAAAAAAAAAATAGCTGACGGCGTTGATAATGAGGATGTTCTGGAACCCATTTTTTCGCAGGAACAACCTTCTTCAAACACCGAAAAAAACAGGCCGAACCGCACTGTAACTGAAAAATTACCCCCTGTTAAAAAGAAAATCAGGCGACTTTCGAGCGATATCAGCGGACCGTCGATTAAAGATGCCCTTGCCGGAAAATTTAGCGGCGATGAAACAATTTCGGCAAAGGAACAGCATGAAATTTACAGCAGGGCAGATGAGCGCGAAGATTTTTCCAAAGAGCAGATGAAGTTGAAATGGGATAGTTTTGTAGAACGACTGCACGACAGACCCAACCTGCAGTCCACGCTTTCAAAAACACCGGAACTAAACGAAAACTTTCAACTTGTTTTGGAAATCGACAATTCTGTTCAGGAAGATTTGATTAGCAGCGTAAAGCCAGAGTTGGTTTCATGGTTACGCAAAGAATTGAAAAATTCGAAGATTCAGCTCGTAACAAAAATTTCGCAAACCGAAAAGGAGGCTATAATTTATACCGATTCGGAAAAATATGGCGAAATGCTGAAGAAAAATCCCAAACTCGGATTACTGAAACAAAAATTAAAACTCGATTTTGGAGGGTAGAGAGTCATTGAACACTGGGTTACCCCGTGAAATTAGACGGTAGGAGAATATTCCAGCAGGGTCACTGGTCATTTGTCATTGGGGCGAATTCAGGAGCGGGACTGTTTTAAGGGGCCAGTCGTTTGATAACCCAGTTTTCATTTTCTTTTTCGTACAAAATACGGTCGTGCAACCGACTTTCTCGCCCCTGCCAAAATTCAATTCTGATTGGTTTTACCCGGTAACCACCCCAGAAACCGGGCAGGGGAGGAGCGTTTCCAAATTTTTTCTGAAAATCGGCGAACCGGCCTTCAAGGTAGCTGCGCGAAGGAATTGTTCTGCTTTGCTCCGAAGCCCATGCCCCAATCTGGCTGTTTACAGGCCTCGACCGGAAATATTTTTCAGCAAACTCACGGCTTGTTTTTTCGGCAATTCCTTCAACGCGCACCTGGCGTTCCAGCTCGGGCCAGAAAAATAAAAGTCCGGTTGAAGGATTTGCTTCGAGGGCTTTCCCTTTCTGGCTTTCGAAGTTGGTAAAAAATGCAAAGCCGTTATCATCAAGGTATTTCAGCAAAACAATTCTTGTTTGTGGAAAACCGTTTGTGCCGAATGTTGAAACTGCCATGGCTGTCGGTTCCGGAATTTTCGAATCAACCGCTTCATCGAGCCAGTTTTCAAATTGGTTTATCGGGTTTTTATCGACTGATTGCCGGTTGAGCACCGAGCGTTTGTATTCTTTTCGCAAAGAATTTATATCCATTTGGTTTCCAGTTAAATGTTAAATTTCAAGTATTGCTTCTTTGCAGTTAAACATTTTTTTCAAACGAAATGTTTAAGAAATAAAAAGAGTAAAAGGTATTAAATATTTAAAACCAAAGTGTTATGAAAAAACTTCTTGT
Source organism: Tangfeifania sp. (assembly GCF_055108615.1). Lineage (NCBI taxonomy): Bacteria > Pseudomonadati > Bacteroidota > Bacteroidia > Marinilabiliales > Prolixibacteraceae > Tangfeifania > Tangfeifania sp. The sequence goes on from NZ_JBSQIC010000085.1 coordinate 3,427, forward strand.
ATTATTAATAATTGTATTCTCTGTCCCGGTTTTTGCCTCAAATGGCGACGGACAGATAGGAATTGGTAGCGAAGCCAAATATACTGATGTGAAAATGAAAGCCGTGAATGGCGAAATGGTCTCACTTGCCAATGTTGCAAGAGACAATGGTTTGCTCGTGTTGTTTTCGTGCAATACCTGCCCATTTGTGATGCGCTGGGAAGACAGGTATCCTGAGATAAAAAAATGGGCCGACAAAAATGATGTGGGAATGATTGTTTTGAATTCAAATTACAAAAACCGTGATGGTGTTGATTCATTTGAAGCCATGAAAAAACATGCCGAGGAAAAGGATTACAATTTCCATTATGTGGTTGACGAAGAGAGCAGAATTGCCAATGCATTTGGCGGGCAAACCACACCTCATGCATTCTTGTTCAACGATGAGATGAAACTGGTTTATAAAGGTGCCATCGACAACAATTACAAAAGTGCAAGCGATGTGAAAAAGCACTATTTAAAAGATGCGATTGTAAGTCTTGCGAATGGCGAACAAATAGCTGTAGCCGAAACAAAACCGGTTGGTTGCAGTATTAAACGGAAATTAGATTAACACATGAAATAGAATGTTTTTTGAAAAGCTCTTCCCTGTGTGGGAGGGCTTTTTTATAATGCTTTGGAAAGGCTTTGTTTGATTTGTTGTGTTTTTTCGCTAATTATTTTTCTTATTTCATCTGTTGGCAGATTTTTTATTTCTGCAATTTCTTCCTCTGTTAACTGGTCGATTAAAAACAAATCCAAAATTGACCTCTCATTTTCCGGTAATTTGGTCAATTCCAGGTAAATTATTTTTTGAATTTTATCCTGGTTGAGGTTGAAAGTTATTTCTTCCAAAAGACTGTCTTCATCTTCATTAAAAAGGAGTTCATAAATTGAAAAATCATCGGCTTTTGGAGTAAATTCATCCAGTTCTTCAACCGGAATAACTTCTTCATCGGCATCAATTGTAAAGCTTTCATCAAATGATTTGAGTTCTTTTTCCAGAATATTGTCCAGCCTTACCAATTTTTCTTTGTTGAAACGGAATTCGTTAAGTTTTTCATTCAAAAGTTCATCGGCTTTTTGGTAAAGCCAAACATTCATGGCTTTGATATCGGTAGGGATTTCTTCGATATTATTGTACAAAATTAGATACAATTCATCCAGTAGTTCCTGTACTTTTAAGTTCTCCATTTTGAGTTCTGCGGTAATTTCAGTTGCTCTAATCCTTCGTTTTATGTAATGACCTAAATCATGGAGCAAAATTTTCGATAATTTTTTAAAAGTATTTTGGGTGTGTTCCTGTCTTAAGTCTTTGAGGTTTTTCAGGTTATCATGAAAATTTTTCAGTCTTGTTTTTTTTCTGCGGTATAAATAGTTTCTTTTTTCCTTATGGATTTTTTTGGCGATTGAAAGTTTCAGCCGGTCAAATAACCTGTGAATGCCTGCCTCAATATTTGTATCATTTTCCTGGAGGTAAATAACATGTTCTCTCAATGGAACCATAACTGAAATTTGATAGGTTCCCTTGTCAGCCTTATTGAAAAAAACATTTACGGTAACGGGTTTGCGGTAATTATCAGCTATTCGTGATATTCGGTTGGTTTGTTTTCTGACAAGTTGTTTGGCTTTCTGCTGTAGTTTTTTGTCGCCGATGCATTTCACGTTGTTTATGATGTATTTCATAGCTCATTTAATTTAATGTTGAAACAAAATCAAAACTTAACCCGATTTCAGTTGCCACTAAATTTTTTGCAAAGGACTGCTTAAACTATAAGACAATAATTCTATGGCTCCAAGCTATCAAATTGTATTCCAATATTCACCGGTTATTGCTGTTTAAGCCAAAAGAGATATGACATTTTTGGTTGACGACATATTGTCATTAATAAAAAGAATTTAAGACAAAATGGCAAAATGAATGAAATTGTAAAATGAATGATTTTAAGTATAATTCTGTTGATAGTTGGTTGTTCTTCATCGTTTTATATAATTTGATTTAAGCTTTTGGTATGTATTTTGAAGGTAACAGAATGCAAACTTTTTTTCAATTTGTTGATGTTTAACCAAAAGAAAGGAGGAATGAATTATGGCATTAGCACGATTAAATGACCCTATGTTTCCATCAGTTCCTTCTTTTGTTGACAGTTTTTTGGGAGGGGATTTGATGGATTGGAGCAACTGGAATTTTGCAGGAACCGATTCTACTTTGCCTGCAACAAACATTAAAGAAACGGATGATAATTTTGAAATTGAAGTTGCTGCTCCGGGAATGAATAAAAGCGACTTCAAACTGAATTACGACAAAGGCAGGTTAACCATTTCTTCTGAAAAATCGGATGAAAAAGAAGAAAAAGATGGGGAAAAAGTAACCCGCCGTGAATTCCGTTATCAATCGTTCCAGCGTTCATTCGCCGTACCGGATGATGTGGTAAATGCCGATAAAATTTCGGCCAAATACAAAGATGGTATTCTTCATGTAACGCTTCCGAAACAGGAAGAAGCCAAAGCCAAACCGGCAAAAAAAATTAAAGTATCTTAAAAACAAACGGGCAGGATGCTTTCCTTCCTGCCCGTTATTATTTTTTATTTGAATATACTGTTACCTGGGGTGTAATTTCAAAATACCAACCAATAATGTATAAGGATATACCCGGCAAAGGAGTGGTAGTCCCCGGACAAACTTTAATACTTATGATTAATTAAAAGAAAGGAGGGTTTTGCCATGAAAATAAAAATAGGCTATGTATTGATGTTCATTCTGATCGTATTGTCTGGTTGCGACAGAAAAGATGAAATGAAATCGAAAACAGATATTGAAAAGCTAAAAAAACCGGAACAAACTTATCTGACTGAAAATCAGATACAGGCTTATGTGGATAAAGAAATTAATCTTGCAATTGATTTGGGCAACGAAAATGTAATCCAGGAGGCAGCAAGCGTTATTGCATTATCGCGCACAGGTATTTCTTCCATCTTAAATGAGAATTATGCCGATGCGATTGAAAATATAAATAGGGCTATTGCCAAAGCAGAATTAATTATTCGCACTGACCATCCTGCAAAACTTATTTCTGAGGTCAATATTGAAGTTCTCGACAGAGTAGAAAATGCAGAAAATGCCAGGCAGATAATTCAGGATGTTGATTCGTTAATGGAATTAGGAGAACTGCAAAGGGCAAAAAACTTAATGACAAAGTTGACCAGTGAATTGCGTATCACCAGGGAAAGTATTTCCATTTCGTCTTATTTGCAAACATTGAGAAATGCCGATAAGTTGTTGAAGGAGAAACAATATGAACAAGCATTGCTCGATCTGAATTCACTACTTTCAAGTGTAACAGCAGAACGAAGTATTACTCCATTACCGTTAATCATTTCTCAAAAAATGGTATTGGAAATGGGGAAATTGCTCAGCGAAGAACATCCGGATAAGGAAAGTATTCTCACTCTTTTAAACAATGCCGAATATCAAATACGGTTTTCTGAAATGCTGGGATATGGAAAAGCAGAAAATGAATATCAGGAAATATTTAATGCAATGGACGAGATAAAAACCGAACTGAGCGGGGATAAAACTTCAAATGTTAACAACTTGGTAGTGAGCGTAGAAGAAAATTTAGAACAATTGCAGTCAGATATTTCTGTGTATAAGAATGTGAACACTTTTTAATGAACTTTAATTGGGAGGGTTGAGCCATGAAAAAGTATGTTTCAATAGTTATTGCAGCAATACTGGGCAGTGCGCTAACAGTAGGAACTTTCCTGATCACTGATACGGGAGTTGGCAGGACGGTAAAAATTGAACATCTTTCTTCATCGCCTGTTGTTGGGGCGGCCTATACGGTAAATGATGCGGGAGAAATTGTGCCCCTCGAATTCACCGATGTGGCCAAAAATGTTATGCCAGCAGTTGTGCATATCAAATCTACCCGGATGCAGGATACCCGAAGTTACCAATACAGGCAATATCAGGATCCGTTCAGGGATTTTTTTGACGATGATATTTTTGAACGTTTTTTCGGGCCACATTTCCGGTTCGAACAGCCACAACCACAGCAGCGTGGTCCGCAGGCAAGAGTGGGGGCCGGTTCCGGGGTAATTATTAATTCCGAAGGTTATATTGTAACCAACAACCATGTGGTGGATGGAGCCGACGATATAGAGGTCATACTTGATGATAACCGGGTGTTCAAAGCCAAAATAATCGGAACCGATCCATCCACTGATCTTGCTCTATTGCAAATACAGGGCAGAGATTTGCCGACAATACCTTTTGTAAATTCCGACGAAATTGAAGTGGGCGAATGGGTGCTGGCAGTCGGCAACCCGTTTAATCTCAATTCAACGGTAACAGCAGGAATTGTAAGCGCGAAAGGCCGCCAGATTAATATATTACCCGACCAAAATGCCATCGAATCGTTTATTCAAACCGATGCGGCCATTAATCCGGGAAACAGTGGTGGAGCACTGGTAAACCTTAACGGAGGGCTAATTGGAATTAATACAGCAATAGCAAGCCCCACCGGAGTTTATGCCGGTTATGGTTTTGCCGTGCCTTCAAACATAGTTTCCAAAGTGGTGGAAGACCTTCTAAAATATGGAAAAGTTCAGCGTGGATATCTCGGATTGATGATTCGCAGTGTGGATGGAAATCTGGTCAGGGAAAAAGATTTGCAGGTAACCCAGGGCGTTTATGTTGACAGTATTGCAGCAAACAGTGCCGCGGGCGATGCCGGTATAAAAGTGGGGGATGTTATTACGGAAGTTGATGGTAAAGAAGTTTCTGCTTCGTCCGAATTGCTCGAAATTATCGGACGTCACCATCCCGGTGATAAAGTTTCGCTTACAGTTGATCGCCAGGGAGAAGAACTCGAATTTCTGGTTACGTTAAGAAACCAGGAAGGCGAAGAAAAGATGTACGAACGGCCTGCTATTGAAGTGCTGGATGTTATTGGGGTGGAACTGGAAGAAATCGACCGGGAAACAGCCAGGAAACTGGATATTGATGGAGGATTACGCATTGCCAAACTGTATCCGGGGAAATTAAAAAACAGTACCGACATCCGTGTTGGGTTTATAATAACTAAAGTTAACGGCAAAAGTGTGAAGACAATTGATAAGTTTGTGAAAATCCTCGACAATACAGAAGGAGGCGTAATGCTCGAGGGGATGTATGAGGATTATCCGGGAACTTATTATTATGCATTTGGCCTGTAGTTTAGAAAAAAAATAAGTTAGAATGAAAAACAGAGATAATTTTTTAATAGCAGATTTGACAAAATTTAAGTAAAATTGTTTTTAAAAAGTAAGAGAAACAACTAAAATTTTCCCGCTGCACGGAAAATATGCCATCGATAAAAACCCGGATTTGCAGGAATTAATTTAAATGGTTTGCTGGGAACTTTGCAATAACGTATAATTTCAAAAAAAATGAAACGGAAACAGAAATTTTCGTTGGTCTATTTTTGGGTGATTTTTACGTTTATTTTATTGGCGCAATTCATCTTTTTCCCGGATACCCCAGGAGAACAAAAGCTGACATACAATGAATTCATCCATGCGCTTGATTCGGCCAGGGTGGAACAAGTGGTAATTTTTGAAAATAAAATAATTGGCGAATTTAAAACACCGGCCGATTCTTCAGATCACGATATGACCGAAGCCCCTACAGCGCCCTGGAGGCTAAGAGTCCCTTCCATTGAAAACCAGGTGGCCCGGCAGTTTATTGTAAATCGAATCCCGGGCTACCCCGATGAAGCATTGATTGAAAAGCTGAAAACTTCGAAAATTAAATTTGAAGGAAAGTATGAATCAAATACACTCAGAAATTTCTTTTTGAACTGGGTTTTACCCATCTTGGTTTTTATTGTATTGTGGGGATTTATTTTTCGGAAATTTGGTGGAAATCAAATGCTCGATCTCGGGAAAAACAAAGCAAAAATACAGGCAGAATCACCGGAGAACCAGGTTCGTTTTTCTGATGTTGCCGGAGTGGATGAGGCCATTGAAGAAGTGAAAGAATTGGTTGAGTTTCTTAAGTCTCCCAAAAAATATACCGGGCTTGGTGGTAAATTACCAAAGGGAATGTTGCTGGTTGGCCCTCCCGGTACGGGAAAAACATTGCTGGCAAAGGCTGTGGCCGGCGAAGCAGGCGTACCGTTTTTTAACCTGAGCGGTTCCGATTTTGTTGAAATGTTTGTTGGTGTGGGTGCTGCCCGTGTAAGGGATTTATTCAAACAGGCCAAACAAATGGCTCCCTGCATTATTTTTATCGACGAAATGGATGCCATTGGAAAAAGTAGGGGAAATAATGTGGCTTATGGGGGAGGTTATGATGAGCGTGAAAATACACTGAACCAGTTGCTGGTGGAAATGGACGGCTTTGATGCCAGTTCGGGCGTAATCATTATTGGTGCAACCAACCGTCCCGAAGTACTGGATCAGGCATTGTTGCGCCCCGGAAGATTTGACAGGCAGGTTTTGGTAGATAAACCCGACATGAAAGGACGCGAAGCCATTTTTAAGGTTCATACACGAACCCTGAAATTAAGCTCAAAAATCGATTTGAAGCAATTGGCTGCCCAAACCCCGGGTTTTGCAGGTGCCGAAATTGCCAATGTTTGCAATGAAGCTGCAATTCTGGCCGTTCGCAATAACAGGGAAGAGGTAACCATGTCGGACTTTGAGGCTGCTATTGAACGGATTATTGCCGGTCTGGAGAAAAAAAACAAAATCATTAATGATAAGGAAAAGAAAATAGTTGCATATCATGAATCAGGTCATGCCATTGTCGGATATTTTACTTCCGGTGCCGACCAGGTACAGAAGGTATCTATCGTGCCAAGGGGAATTGGAGCACTGGGCTACACCATGCAAATGCCTCTCGAAGACCGCTATTTAATGACTAAAGAAGAGATTGTGGGAAAAATAAAAGGATTGCTCGGAGGGCGGGCAGCCGAAGAAATCACTTTCAAGGAAATATCGACAGGTGCATCCAACGACCTGGAACGGGTGGCTCAGTTGGTCAGAAACATGATTGTGGTTTACGGTATGAGTGAAAAATTACCGAATTTTTCACTGGTTAACCGTTCTTCTCCCGGATTTCTCGGGCAATCTTCAGGAATTGAAAGGCGTTCGGAACATCTCGAAAAACTGATTGATGAAGAGATTAGCGAAATCATTAACCGCTGTTATCAGGAAACGAAGGATTTTTTGCAGGTGAAAAGGGATTTGCTGGAGAAAATGGCAAACGAATTGTTGGAAAAAGAAGTGCTTGACAGAAATGAAATTAAAGCGATTTTAGGAGAAAAGAATGTTTAACACAAATAAAAAAAATGAAAGGAAATTTTAATTCAATAATCCAGTCAAAGGTTCCGGTTTTGGTAGATTTTCATGCCGAATGGTGCGGTCCGTGTAAAGTACAGTCGCCTATTTTGGCTGGATTGGCCCGGGAGCTGGAAGGTAAAATTAAAGTCATTAAAATTGATGTGGACAAAAACCAGGAGATTGCCAACCGGTTTCAAATCAGAAGTGTGCCTACATTGGCACTTTTCAAAAACGGGCAGGTTTTATGGCGGCAATCCGGCCTGGTGCAAAAAGATCAGTTGAAATCAATTCTTCAATCTTATTTGTAAAAAAACTTTTGCAGGATGGATTCTTGCCTCAAATCCCCAGGTAAGTCATCAATGTCTGTTGTGCCTCTTCAATTTCCTGATTTTCGGTCCTGGCGCTAATAATCATTAAACTGCAGGCCAGTTCCGAGAGTTTCCAGTCGCGTTGCATGCCTCGTGCTGCCGAACGGTAAATGCATGAGAAATGTTGCTGTACCGGAATTCCGGTCAGGCGCAAAATAGCAATGGCTTTCCGAATGGATGCATTAAAATCAAAATTATCGGAATGCATTAACCGGTTCAGCAATTCACTTGCATAATATCTGTAATTGAGGTCATTCATCCTGTCGAGAAATAACTCAATTATCGGGTCGGTGTAATTGTATTCGTAATATCTTGCCAACATAACTTTTCCAATTTTAGTTGTGACTGTAAACGTGATTATTTCTTAATTTCTGTAGTTTTTTAAACAGTTTTTCTTCTTCGCGGCCCAGATTTTTTGGGATGACAACATTCAGTTGTACATATAAATCGCCGTAGCTTCCGGGCTGGTTGTAAACCGGCATTCCTTTTCCTTTTAACCGCAGTTTGCTGCCGCTTTGTGAGCCTTTAGGGATAGGGACATTGAGTTTGCCTGCAAATGTTTGTATCTCTTTTTTACCGCCCAGAACAGCAGTATATAAATCTACATCCGTTTTTATAATCAGGTTGTTGCCGTCAATTTTGTATTGGTTATCGGGCTGAACCCTGATTTTGATGTAAATATCTCCACTGGGGCCACCGCCGCTTCCGGGAGCGCCTTTCCCTTTAATGCGCAGTTCAAGGCCGTCGTAACTTCCGGGTTTTATGTTTACGCGCAGTTTTTTGCCGTCCACATTGAGAATCCTGGAAGTTCCGTGCCAGGCTTCATACAGGCTGATTTCCATTTGAGCCTGCAAATCCTGCCCTTGACGCGGGCGCTGACGGCCGGAAAAACCAGACCGGCTGCTTCCGCCGCCACCGAAAAATGCATTGAAGAAATCGGAGAAACCGCCACCGGCCTCTCCAAAAATATCTCCCAAATCACCTTCAAAGTGATAAGTTCTGCCGCCGGCAGGCCCTCCGCCAAATTGTGAAAAATCAAATCCACCACCACCGTAGCCTGCATTTTCATACTGTTTCCAGTTGGCACCGAGCTGGTCGTATTTTTTTCGTTTTTCAGGGTCTTTTAAAACTTCGTAGGCTTCACCAATTTCTTTGAAGCGTTCTTCCGATTTTTTATCGCCTTTGGTTTTGTCAGGATGATATTTTATGGCCAGCTTGCGATAGGCTTTTTTTATCTCATCCTGAGTGGCGTTTTTCGAAACCCCAAGAGTTTTATAGTAATCTTTATATTCCATTTTCACCCTTTGTTTTTGGGTAGGCAAACACAAAATGCAGTCCAATTTATTTTTTGTTTATTAACAAGACAAATTGTCTTCAAGATGTTGGTAATTAGCGATTTGGGTTCTGTCAAATTGACGTTTGAAAAGATTCGCTAATGTTTTGAAGGCGGAGTAAAAAAACTGAAATTAACTCTTCCGTATTTCCGTATTTCCGTAAAGTTTGAATGGTTTGAAAAATCATATTCTCCCGGGTGTTCCAGTATAAATAGTGCATCATTTTTCAATATATCAGCCATAAACACGGCCTGGGGAATTTCATTTAGTTGTTTCAGATCAAAAGGTGGGTCGGCAAAAACAATGTCAAATTTCGACGGACATTTTTTTAAAAAACGAAAAACATCATCGCGAATAATTTGGACGTTGGAGATTTCGAGCTGTGAAATTACTTTTTTTATAAATTGGGCATGCTGATAATTACGTTCCACAAAAATTACACTGCCGGCTTCTCTGCTGATAAATTCGTAACCAATACTACCTGTTCCCGAAAATAAATCGAGTACTTGCATCCCTTCAAAATTGTAACGGTTTGCAAGGATGTTGAACAAAGCCTCTTTGGCCAGATCGGTAGTTGGCCGGGCTCCAAACTTTTTATCCGGACTGAAAATCCTTCCCTTGTACTTTCCGCCTACTATTCTCATTTTACAAGAGTGAGATGAACTGATGAAGTGGTTCGTTTAATTTTTCAGGTGTGGTTTTTAAGTCGGGAAGCAAAAAATAGGACTGCGCGAAATAGTTTTTCAGCAGTGTTATGTATTCGCCTTCTTTTTCTATCTGGCCCGAAATCAATAGTTTGCACTGTTGTGGTTTTATGTTGTTTTGTTTGATTGCAGAGAGGACAAAGTATAAAACATCGTTAGGGTGGTTGTAGGCAAAACTATTGGCCAGCAACAAGTTGTTTTCTTTTTGAATGAAAAGAAAAAAGCGGTCAGGGCTGAAAAACAGGGTTAAGTCTGTTTCCTCATTACTGATTATTTGTTGAGCCTGTTGTGTTAAAACAGTTCCGGCATGAATAAGAGCATATTTTTTGAAAAACTTGTCAAATTCATTCTTAAGTTCAACCGGGATTGAAAATAAAAGGTTTGTGTTCAGCCCGTCAACTGTATTGTCAATAATCTGGCTGTTTACCTGTGCATTGAACAAAAGATTTACAATTGAACTTTCTTTATTCTTATCGTAAAGCTCATTGGGAACCAATGTAAATTTTGGTGTAATAAAACAAATTATAACTGACGAAAAGGGTTTACTCAGTATTTCTTCGGAGCTTGCCCATTCAGCAAACCTGCGTGCAAGAAATTTTTCAGAACTAATTGTTGCCGGTGTGTTTTTCAAGGCAAGTAATTGCCGTTCAGTTTTGTGGGTCACAAAAAAAGAAAATCCATCCAGGCTAACCTGGATGGACAATTTATACTCATTGGTATTTTTTAGTTCAAATGACTTATCTGTAATTAATTCGTGCATCGAATTTATTCCCAGTTACCGGCATTATTATTGGTTTCGGTAAGCGAGCCTACTTTTAATCCCGGATATTTACCATTCAATCTTCTTTGTTCGTTCAGGTTAATAATATACTGTCTGTCGAGGCCTCTTAAAATAATGTTATTGTGTGCTTTGGCCTCAAAAACAGGAACCTTGATTCCGGATCCGGTCGTTATTACATTTGCCCCCAGCATGAATTCAGCGGTTGTATCAGGCACTGGAATTAATTTAAGATTATCGGCATTGAAAGAACCTCCAAATTCTGATTCGAGAACACTTTCTTTAATTGTATCGCGGATTAACAAGCCCAGTTCAACTGCCTTTTTTTCTGTTAGCCCTTCTTCAATCATGCTGTCAGTTAATTCACCTACTTTGCGCACATTTCTAACGGAGTCGTGCTTTACAAAGTCGATAAGGGTATCCCAGCTCCCGGTAAAACGCCCGTGTACATCTTTAAATGCCAGTTCGGCTTTCCTGATTTCTTTCAGTCTTTCGATGGTGGCCTCGTAGCGGGCATCTTTAGCTTTCTCAAAATTAATCGGATCCTGTACGCCTTTGTAAATAAAGTAGGCAAGTACAATTGCAACAATAAATAGTAAAATCTGAATTACGGTTCTCATTTTTATAATTTTAATAAGTTTGATGTCGATAGCTTGCAAATTTATAAAAAAAAATAAATTACCTTCCTTTGCTGATTGTTATTTTAGCAGCTATGATCAAAAAACATTTAAAACATTTACTCCATAAAAATTTATCCTTTGCTCCAACTGGGTGCCAGTCAGTATTAATCGAAGGTTTGGCCGCTTTTATATCGTCAGTAGAACAAGACGAAATATTGCTGATAAAGGGTTTTGCCGGTACTGGTAAAACAACCATGATAAACACGCTCACCCAAACGTTAAAATCGTTAAAAATAAGGACAATTCTCATGGCACCAACCGGGAGGGCAGCAAAAGTTATGGCCGGGTACACCGGAATGCCCGCTTTTACCATTCATAAACAAATATACCGTCAGCAATCATCTTCTGATGGAATGGGCAAATTTGTGCTTGACAAAAACCTGTATAAAAACACCTATTTTATTGTTGATGAAGCCTCTATGATTTCAAATGCAGGCACTTCAGGCTCTTTGTTTGGAAGTGGCCGCTTACTCGACGATTTGCTGGAGTACGTGTATTCGGGCGAAAATTGCCGCCTGGTGTTGTCAGGCGATACAGCCCAGCTGCCCCCGGTGGGCCTCAATATTAGCCCGGCACTTGAACCCACTACATTGCAGTACTTCGGGTTTGGTGTGCAGGAGTACGTTTTGAGAGAGGTGGTGCGTCAGGCAGCCGATTCAGGAATTCTTTCGTGTGCCACGCAAATCAGGAAAAATATTGAAGATGAAAAAACCAATGGTTTTCTTCAATTTGATATTGAGGCTTTTCCTGATGTTGAACGAATATCAGGAGGAGATTTAATTGAATGCATAACCACCGAATATGAAAAAAACGGGATTTTTGACACTACCGTTGTAACCCGTTCAAACAAACGGGCCAATCTGTTTAACAAGGGAATCAGGGGGTCTATTCTGTATAAAGAAAATGAAATTGAACGCGGCGATCTATTAATGGTAGTAAAAAACAACTACCATTGGATTACCGAAAATGACGGCCTCGATTTTATTGCCAATGGCGACATTGCCGAAATAGTTACCATTTACGGTTACGAAAATTTATATGATTTCCGGTTTGCCGATGTTTGCCTTCGTTTTGTGGATTACGATAATATGGAAATCGACTGCAAAATTATTCTCGATACCTTATCGATTGAAACAGCTTCCTTCTCATCAGACCAAAACCGGCAGCTTTTTGAGAAGGTGTCTGAAGATTACCAGGAGATAAAAACCAAGCGAAACCGCTGGAAAAAAGTTCGTGAAAATCCATATTTCAATGCGTTGCAGGTCAAATATGCCTACGCGTTAACCTGCCACAAAGCACAGGGCGGCCAGTGGAAAACAGTATTTATTGACCATGGCTACCTGGTTGAGGACATGCTAAACAACGATTATTACCGATGGCTGTACACCGCCTTTACCCGCCCCATTGAAAAACTCTACCTGGTGAATTTTCATAAGAATTTTTTTGAAGATGAGAATTCAAATGAATTCTGAATTTGTGTGGCAACATGGAACCGTTCTTTTTGGAGAGAACGGTTCCTTAAGAGCTACTGGATAAAAGATTTCAAAAAAACATAAAAATTAACCCAACTTGTTAAAAATGCCACCCAAAATCAAAAAAAATGCACAAATTTCGGTTATTTTATTTTGTAACTGCCTGATAATCAATCATAATATTTTTGAAACCCGTTTGTAGTCCCCGAATTCATTTGTTTATGTGGACCTGGTCCCGTATCTTTGTGGCATATTATTAAAACTGCTGTAAAACATGTTTATAAAAACCAT
>NZ_JBSQIC010000086.1:0-16248 GCF_055108615.1 Tangfeifania sp.
AAAGGAACAGCAGAAACAGAAGGAGAAGGAAGAGGCAGAGGAAAAACGCCGGAAAGCCGATGAATCACAATATAAATTGCCGTTTTAACGATGATTGACAAAAAAAAATTATTTTTTATCAAAGTTACAAATTTTTCTCAAATCCAAATTTGAGTTGATTTGACTTTCAACCTAAAAAAATTAATGATATGAGAGGAAAGGCCCGACAAGATAGAGGAAAGCCAATACTCAAGCCTTAACCGCCATCGGATTCGACCTTGCACAACTGGATGCCGCTGCCACATCAGGCCGGCGAATTGGCCGACCTGCCGCCTATTTCCCACTACGATGTAAACAAAACGAATCTATAACCATCCGCGACAAAGTTTGTACAAGCTTGAAAGAACTTGTGGATAAAGTGCGCGAAACCGGCAAGTATTTGAACATGCAAAATACCAATAGCCTATAAAAGAAAGTGTACCTTAGTTAATAGTTATAAAGGCACACATTACAAATGTGCGCCAACGGAGGGAAGCGGATAAGTATTTGTTCCATCTAAAATCAAACAGGAAATGAAATTTAAACCCGACAGGATTGAGGTATTTTTCAATTTGATCTTTCAACCAATTCGTAATTTGTACTTCGTCCGCCGGAATCTTCCTGCTTTAATATACCTTTTTCAATTAAATCCTTAATGTCTCTTAACGCGGTATCAGCAGAACATTTTGCTATTTTCGCCCATTTAGAAGTTTTCAGCTTCCCGTCAAATCCATCCAACAGTTTATTTAACATTAATCGTTGCCGGCTGTTTAAAATTGTTTCTTTGTGCTTATCCCAAAATTCAGCTTTACAAAGCACTCTCTTTAAAGTTTCTTCGGTTGAAATCAATGCCCGATACAAACAGTTTAAAAACCAGATCAACCATTCTGTAATATCACCTTTACTATGTTGAACTTTTTGTAGAACAGCGTAATAAACTTTCTTTTCTGTCAATATTTGATTTGAAAGGCTGTAAAATCTTTGAGAACTATCCTCTGACCGTGCAAGTAACATATCTGAAATTGCTCTTGCAATACGTCCATTGCCATCGTCAAAAGGGTGAATAATAATAAACCAAAAATGAGCAATAGCTGCTTTCAATACTCCATCAATCCTGGTTTCACTGTTAAACCAATCCAGGAATGTATCCATTTCCTGTTTAGCCCGTTCGGGCGAAGGAGCCTGATAATGGACTTTTTCTTTACCCATTGGCCCGGAAACTATTTGCATTTCACCAATACGATAGCAACCGGTATCAATTCGGTGCATACCGCTCCAACCTGTTGGAAATAATGCAGCATGCCATCCAAATATCCGCTCATGGCCAAGAGGTTCATTGTATCTTTGCGTTGCATCCAGCATCATTTCCACAACACCTTCTATACTTCTGTCAGTGTGCATCATACCTGCATAATTTAGTCCCAAACGACGTGCAATTGAGGAGCGAACCTGTTCATAATTCAACATCTCCCCTTCAATTTCAGATGATTTTAGTACATCGAGTGTTAAGGTTGAAAGCATTGTTTCCTCTTTTAATGAAAATCCAAGAGCTCTCATTTGTCCGAAAACCTTACCTTGTAAATGACGAACTTTGCCCAAAATCACTTGTATTTCTTTATCATCCCATGTAAAATGAGGCCATTGGTCATATTGATAAATGTATCTTGTCATAAAAAACCAATCTTTGCGGTAAATATACAAATTAATCTCCGCCTATTTACTGAGAATAACATCTTTTTTCTCCGCAAGCAGCAAGGCATTTTCTCAGACAAATTTCAAATAATTGGTTCTGTTTGACAATTTAAATTTGTAACAGGGAGCTCTTTCTCAAAAAGCATAATATTGAATAAAGTTTTTACCGTTATTTAAGGCTGGAGCGATTTAGCCTGTTTGATTCATGAAAAATATTTTGTATTATTAAAGCTCTATAGTTTAAGTGGTTACACAAAATGCATGAAAAATCAATTCTTTTGGCAGAATAAATTTCTGAAGCCAGCCTTCTTATGCCATAAATAACGAATGTGAGTGGGTTTTGAAATTGTAAAACTGAACCCGTCCCGTATCAGGCAATCATCGTACTGAAAACCGGTTTCATTTCTATAGTTAATCCTTTGAATTCAATTGTTCGGTTTTCAATCGTGTTTATGAGGATTACAGCCTTTGGCAGATGAAATTTTTTGCAAAAAATAAACAGGTTGTTCAAATCGCTGTTTCTGATTTTGGTTTTATACTTCACTTCCACAGGAAGAACTTGTTTATTTTTTATCTCAACAAAATCAACTTCATGATTATAGGCATCCCGCCAAAAAAACTGCCAGGGTTTTAATGCAAGTAAAGCATTTTCAACAAGTAATCCTGTTTTCTGAAAATCATACATGCTTCCGCTGACTGCGGGGCAGAAAGAGCATGAAGATAGATAAATCCGTTTCAGTTTTTTTTCGGATGTAAGTTGATTGGCAGAATAATTATAAAGAACCTTCACCACAAATGCCTGCTCAAGGATACTTATATATTTACTCACTGTTTTTGACGTTATTTTTAAATCGTTTGCCAAATTTTCGTAATGAAGATAGATTCCCGGATTTTCTGCAACTATTTTCACAATGGCATACAAAATTTCAGGGTTTTCAACCGGAAAGATTATTGGAATATCCTCGAAAACAATCTTTTTAATAATTCCCAATACATATTCCTGAACAAATGAATTATCAGTAATATTAACTGTTTCAATAAATTGTCTCGATAAATAATTTTCAAATTCAACATTCAATTCAGAATGAAACATTTCTGGCTTTTCGAGGTAATTATCCCTGTTTCTGAAATGTAGGTATTCTTCAAAATCAAGCGGTTTCAACTCAAACGAAAAAACCCTTCCTGCCAGGCTCTCCTGTGTTTTCTTTCTGATATAGAGTGATGTGGAACCGGAAATGAAAAATTTGAGGTTGGGATATAAATCGTAGTAAATTTTCAATTGAGAATGAAACCCTTCCAGTTTCTGAATCTCATCAAAAAAAATAAATAGTTTGTCCGAGTTGAAATCCTTTCGGGTTTGGGTCTTAAAGGCGATAAAAAGTTCATCCAAATCATATTTATCCTCATCAAAAGAAAAATACCATATATTTTGCGGCTCAACATTTCGCTCAAGTAAATTATTTATCACCTGAAGAAACAAGGTTGTTTTTCCCAACCGCCTCAACCCTGTAAGCTCTACTATTTGCCTGCTTTCAATATGTTGCTCAAGAATTTCGATGAATTTCCTCGTTTTGGGAAATTCATACCTGAACCCCACATTCCAGTGCCTGTTGAATTTAAGTAAATTGATCATTATTCTCAAATTTATCGTAATTACAGTTCCGATATTTTATAAAAATACCAGAACTACAAATTTAATATTTTCTATCAATTATAAAAAAAAACTGGCACGGTTATGCTGGAATACTGGCGGAAACGTAACCGCGGCAAAAACGAAAAAAACGCCTGAAGTAGCTGAATAACAGCGCACTGTTGCATTTTGAGCTGTCCTATTGGCTGTGTACCCTGTCCTGTTAATAAAAATGGCTTCGCAGCTGCCGCGCGATTGTATCGCGTGGTGCTATTTTACAACAATTACATTAGAAGATCGAATGCCTGCTTTCGAAAGTTGTTCCATTAAAAAATCTTTTCTGCTCTCTCTTGGATTTTTAATTATTGCTTTAACTATTGCTTTACTGGTGAACCGCTTAAAATCACCCAACAAAAGTTCCGGTTTTTGTGCGCTTGCACTTCTGAAAATCAGATGCACATGGCTGGACACCCCGAGGCCTCGGGGCCATGCAAAGATTTCCATTCCTTTATTTTGTTGGAAATAATGTAAACTGTCTAATATAATATTTTTGTATTCGTTTCGGGTAAATACCTGTCCGAATATTTCATCCAGGCGGGCGGTCAGGTGGGTATCTATCCAGTCGGTAGCGGTGAATGTTAAAAAATACACAGCATTCTGGTCGGTAATAAAATAATTGTCGGCTGACATTTTTTTGTTGTAAAAATAGCGATTACATCATAAAAAAACATGTTGCTTAAAAAATGCATTATAAATGCGAAACAGCCCATCCCTCGTTGCAAACGAGGGGTAGATGGGGAAGAACCGCTGGCAGGAGAAAAAAAGCGTAAAAAAAGATTGTACCGCGACCCGGAAGAAAAAGTTTTAAGCGGGGTGTGCGGAGGCCTGGCAGCTTACTTTGACATGGACCCGGTTATTGTGCGGATAATTTATGTGGTGCTGGCATTCATTACCACGGGCGCTGCTGTTTTGGCTTACCTCATTTTATGGATTGCAGTTCCCAAAGCAGTAACTACGGCACAGCGCCTTGAAATGCGAGGCGAACCGGTGACGGTTAAAAATATCGAAAAGTTTATTAAAGATGAAGTTGATTCAGTAAAGGAAAGCTACCATAAATTCAAAAATAAGGCAGCATTCTAAACATCTAAAGGGAAAAAACCTTTTGAGCATTTTTCAAAAGTGTTTGAACCAGGTTACAACAAAACAACCTGCTTTTAAAAATTTTTAAAGGCAGGTTGTTTTTACTGAATGCAATAATGAATTACCTGTTTTGGTAATCGAGATAAGCCTTTAAATATTTTTGGTCGTTGGCATCACTATCGCCGTAATAATCCCGAGCCATATCCAGTTTTTCGTGCATCATTTTGCGCACATCGGCATAGGCTGGATTGTCATACACATTCTGCATTTCGTGTGGATCTGTTTTCAAATCGTACAATTCCCATTCATCAATATCATAATAAAAATGAATGAGTTTGTATCGCTGGGTGGCCACGCCGTAATGGCGTTTCACCATGTGGATGGATGGATATTCGTAATAGGTATAATAAGCAAAATCGCGAAACTGGTCGGTTTTTCCACTTACCAAATTGCGGAACGACTCACCCTGCATTTCGTCGGGAGCTTTCACCCCGGCATAATCGAGAAATGTGGGAGCAAAGTCGAGATTTTGTACCAGCTTGTCGATTTTGGTTCCAGACTTAATTTCTTTTGGATACCTTACCAGCAAAGGTGTCCGGAATGATTCTTTATACATAAAACGTTTGTCGAACCAGCTATGTTCTCCCAAATAAAAGCCCTGGTCGGAAGTGTAAACCACAATCGTATTATCTGCCAAACCGGCTTCATCCAGATAATCCAACACCTGCCCCACTCCATCATCAACCGATGCAATGCACGCCAGGTAATCCTGCATGTAGCGCTCGTAGCGCCAGCGCATCAGCGCTTTGTCGTCCGTCTTTATTTTGGGGTAAAGTTTTTTGAATTCCTCGTTAATCGGGCGATAAACTGCATCCCAGGCTGCTTTTTGCGCTTCATCCATTCTTCCCGTGTTATTGTTAAAAGCATTGATTCCCCAGCCAGTCGTCTCCTTGATTCCCAGTTCATTCATTACTTCCGGATACAATTTTGAGTCGCCGGCCCAGTTTTGGTTTTTCAGAATATTCATTTCTGCCTCTTTAGCTGCAGTACCACGTCCTTTAAAATCATCGAAAAGCGTAGCCGGTTCCTTAAACTCCATTTTCGTGTATTGTTTGTAATACTTTTCAGCCGGCATCCACTCGCGGTGCGGCGCTTTCTGATGGTACAAAAGGCAAAATGGCTTGCCCTGGTCGCGTTTGTTTTTTAGCCAGTCGAGCGCAGTTTCGGTTATTATTTCAGTTACATAACCTTTTTTACGCACCTTTTTGCCATCGATAAGAAAATCGGGATTGTAGTATTGTCCTTGCCCTGGCAGCACCATTGAAAAGTCGAAACCCTGAGGAATACCGTCGAGATGGATTTTACCAATCATTGCCGTTTGGTAACCATTAGCCTGCAACAGTTTCGGGAAATTCTCCTGATCCCAGTTAAAAGGTTGTACATTGTCCACCTTTCCGTTTTTAAAGCTGTGTTTGCCGGTGAGTAAAACTGCCCGGCTGGGTGCACACAGCGAATTGGTAACACAAGCCCGTGTAAAAATGGCACCTTCATTTGCAATCCGATCGATGTTAGGTGTTTGATTTATACCATATCCATAAGCGCTAATGGCCTGGTAGGCATGGTCATCACTCATGATGTAAATAATATTCGGTTTTTGCACCTCTTTTTGTTTCGGAGAGGTACAACCAAAAATTCCCATCCCGGCTGTGAGAATGGCCAATGATTTTATCAGGTTTTGGTTCATAATTTAATATTGTTAAGAATTTTCCGTCTTAAAAAAAAACTAAAATTATAAATTATTGGCGGCAAGGAAAATTTTAACCTTAATATTTAAATTGCTGTCCGGATTATCTGGCTTCCCTGGCCTGTCTTCTTTGTTCCATTACATCAAGGTAATTCTTCAGGAAACGCTGGTCGTTGGCATCGCTGTCGCCATAATAATTCCGTGCATAATCCAGTTTTTTGTGCATCATT
This sequence comes from Tangfeifania sp., assembly GCF_055108615.1. Lineage (NCBI taxonomy): Bacteria > Pseudomonadati > Bacteroidota > Bacteroidia > Marinilabiliales > Prolixibacteraceae > Tangfeifania > Tangfeifania sp. The sequence continues at coordinate 6,455 of NZ_JBSQIC010000086.1, forward strand.
TCCTGTACGTCTGAATAGTCCGGATCATCGTAAAGGTTATGCAACTCGCTGGGGTCTTTTTCCAAATCGTACAATTCCCATTCGTCAATATCATAATAAAAGTGAATGAGTTTGTAGCGTTGGGTAGTCACCCCGTAGTGGCGCTTGGCCATGTGTACGGCCGGAAATTCATAGTAGGTGTAGTAAGCAAAATCGCGGAACTGGTCGGTTTTACCGCTTACCAGGTTCCGGAATGATTCACCCTGCATGTCTTCCGGTTTTTTTACTCCGGCGTAGTCAAGAATGGTTGGGGCAAAATCGAGGTTCTGTACCAGCTTGTCGATTTTTACACCTGACTTAATTTCTTTCGGGTAACGCACCAACAGCGGCGTTCGGAACGATTCTTTGTACATAAACCGTTTGTCGAACCAGCCGTGCTCACCTAGGTAAAATCCCTGGTCGGAAGTATAAATAACTACTGTATTATCTGCCAGCCCCGATGAATCGAGGTAGTCGAGCACTTCGCCTACCCCATCGTCAACCGATTTAATGCAACGCAGGTAATCTTTTATAAAACGATTGAATTTCCACTTTGCCAATTCTTTACCTGTTGGCATATTGGTCAATAATTTTTGATTTTTACTTTCGTAAGCTGACATCCAGTTGGCTCGCTGTTCCGGATTCATCCTTTTTAAATCACGAACAAAATTGGTAGAGTCGCCATTTGGATCCACTATCAATTTAAAGTCGTGGCCCCACATGGCTTCAGTATCAATTCTCATTTGTGCAGCTTTGGCAGCCGGTCTGCCTTTGTAATCGTCGTAAAAAGTAGCTGGTAATTCGAATGTTTTATTGTCGTATAAATTAACATATTCGGGTGCCGGAAGCCAGTTGCGGTGTGGCGCTTTCTGATGGTATAGCAAACAAAACGGTTTGTTCGGGTCGCGTTTATTTTTTATCCAGTCGAGAGCAGTTTCGGTAATAATGTCGGTAACGTAACCCTGTTTGCGCACTTTTTTTCCATCAATTAGGAAATCAGGATTATAATATTGCCCCTGACCGGGCAGCACCATAGAGAAATCGAATCCCTGAGGAATACCATCGAGATGAATTTTACCAATCATGGCTGTTTGGTAACCATTCGCCTGTAATATTTTGGGGAAATTCTCCTGGTCCCAGTTAAATGGCTGTACATTATCCACTTTCCCATTTACAAAACTGTGCTTCCCGGTGAGTAAAACTGCGCGGCTTGGAGCGCACAACGAATTGGTAACACACGCCCGGGTAAACAGGGCGCCTTCTTTTGCCAGCCGGTCGATGTTAGGCGTTTCATTTAATCCATACCCATAAGCACTGATGGCCTGGTACGCATGGTCGTCACTCATTATATATATAATATTTGGGCGTTGGGCTTCTTCTTTTTGCGAAGGTGCACAGCTAAACATACCTGCGCCAACTGTAAGAAGAGCCATAGATTTTAGTAAGTTTCGGTTCATAATTATATAAATTGTTATTTAATTTTCACATCTACCTTGAAAAAAATCGTTTCTTCATTTAAAAGTATATTCACTATTCTTTTGCTTTTCCCGGATTGCGCCTGTTTTTTCCGGGGTTTCCGGTTAGTGAATCACCAAGATCATTCCTGGCTACATCGGCTATTTTTTGTAATCTTTTCACAATTTCCGGATGTTCTGAGATTACATTATATCTTTCTCCCGGGTCGCGACGTAAGTCATATAATTCCAGTTGAGTAGTCTTTGTATTATATTTACCGGGTAAACCGCCGACACCGGGAATCACTCCTTCATACGACCGGTGTTTATGCGGAAAAACAAGTTTCCAGCCATCCTGTCGAACTGCTTCCAATTGATTTTTCCCGTAATAATAATAAAGTTCCCTTCTTGGATTGGCATCCGGTTCATTTTCCATTAAAGAAATTATATCGACACCATCGATCCTTTTTTCGGGCAACGGAGCACCTGTAATGGCAGCAATTGTTGGCAGAATATCCATGGTTGCAGCTATTTTATTACAAACTGTTCCACCAGGAATTACTCCCGGCCATTTCATAAGGGCTGGTACCCGTTGTCCACCTTCGAAACTTGTTCCTTTTCCTTCTCGTAATCCGCCGGCAGAACCTGCATGGTCACCAAAAGACAGCCAGGGACCATTATCTGAAATAAAGATAATTAGGGTATTCCCGACAAGATTGTATTTGTCAAGCGTTTTTTCGATTTCTCCAAGTGACCAATCAAGCTCCATAATTACATCGCCATACAAGCCTTGTTTACTTTTCCCCTTGAATTTATCGGAAACTGCGAGTGGTACATGTGGCATTGAATGTGCCAGGTATAAGAAAAACGGATTATTTTTGTTTTGCGTGATAAAATCAACAGCGGCCTCTGTATAGATGGTTGTAAGTTCATCCTGAGCTTTCATCGTTTTTAATTCACGAATTTTATCGTTATTTTTTATCAACGGTAGTTCCGGATACGTTAACTTCCTCGCATAAGCGGGAGGTATATTTCTTGTTCCGTCATAATATACTGGCCACATATCATTTGAATATGGAAGCCCAAGAAATTCATCGAAACCTTGTTGTAACGGTAAAAACTCTCTTTGATGCCCCAGATGCCATTTACCAATGACTGCCGTTTTGTAATTTTTCTTTTTTACTACTTCTGCTATTGTTTCTTCATCAGGATTTAATCCCACTTTTGCCAGAGGATTTAGCGCCCCCGAAATCCCAACCCGATTGGCATAACAGCCGGTCAACAAAGCAGCTCTCGATGCACTGCAAACGGCAGTGGAGACATAAAAATTAGTAAACCGCATTCCCTCGCTGGCCAACCGATCAAAATTGGGGGTTTGATATTGCGTTGCCCCAAAACAGTTGAGATCACCATATCCCATATCGTCGGCATATATAAGGATAATATTGGGTGAGTTGTTTTTTCCTGATGTTGTAACCGGGATTATGAAAATGGCAGATAATAACAGAGATATATTTATCAACAACAAAAATTTTGTCATTTCATTTAAATTAAACAATTACACAAAAGATCTTGCATTTTTAAGCAAATTTTGCATTGATTTCTTTCTTAAACAGCAAAGCAAGGAGGAGTATTTCCTCCTTTCCTATTTGCTAATTCTTTTAATTCTAAGCACTAATACTAAATGGGAATTTCATGAAAAGTATTCCAAATTAGCATAAATTCAACTATTGCCAGCCTGGATTTTGCACTAACAATTGATTGGCATCAAGCTCTGCCTGCGGGATAGGCATTAATGTCATAGCATCCTTGAAGTTATCTTTTATTTGCAATTTCTGTGCTGCTTCAAAAGAATCTGTGAATTGGCTTTCATTTTCAGCATGTTCAAACATTCTTTCTTTTAAGATTCCCCAACGAACCAGATCAAACCAACGTTTACCTTCGTGCACAAGTTCCATCCAGCGTTCTCTTCTGATCCATTCAGTAAGGTTCTCTTTTGTTTTGGCACCAGTTAATATTCCCTCTGGATCGTTTTTATAAGCTCTGCTACGAACACGTTGAAGATGTATATATGCACCATCTGGATCGCCATTTTCGTTCAACGCTTCAGCATAAAGTAATAGTGCATCTACGTAACGAAGAACGAATCTGTTTACCGCTGAGTTTGGGGCGTTATATTCATTTTCATCCCAAGCTTTTGTAAAAATAGGCAAGTCAACCCGATAAATAGTTGTATCGATAGGACTTGTAAATTCTTTACTGAAGTAAACAAATTTTCGTTGGTCTTTATCGCTAAACTGAGCATATAATTCTTCAACAGGTATGTCTGCTTCGTTCATTTGGTTGCGTCCAGGTATTTGTTGTGTTTTGTATCTGGACTGAAGAGCATATTTAGGACCTGAAAGCTGCATGTCGCCATTACCATTTGATGGCGGTGAATCAAATTGTACAGCAAAAACACATTCTTTACCATTTTCTGTTGCAACTCTGTAATTATCTTTTACATCTTCCCATAATCCATAGCCATAACTTGCCTCGTTATTAACAACTGCTCCAAGCTCGGTAACGGCAGCATCCCAGTTTTTCATTGTTACATAAACTGATCCGAGCAGCACAGAGGCAGCACCTGAAGTTGCTCTTCCTACATCAGAACCGCTATAACTTTTTGGTAAGGCTTTTGCAGCGTTAAGGTCGGCAATAATTTGTGCATAAACATCAGCAACCGGCTTACGTTCTGTAACTGTTTCTTCAAATGATGTTCCTAATGGTAATGGTACATCGCCAAATGCCCTTACCAGGTTGTAAAAATACAATGCCCTTAAAAATTTAGCCTCGTTCATCAATCTGGTTTTTAAGGTTTCATCCATTTCTATATCCGGAATTTGTTCCAGGGCATTGTTTGCTCTATAAATCCCACTATAGCTATCTCTCCAGAAATTTCTTACAAAAGTATTATTTGGGGTGTAACGCATGTACTCCAGGTTTTGCAGGTATTGGTTTGGCATACCCAGACCGTTTTTTTCATCGTCAACCGGAAGGTCGAAAACCAAATACATTAGTCTTTCATATAAACTGTATAGACTATTATATATTGAGGTAACAGAAGCAACAGCACCCGATTCGTCGGTGTAAACGTTGCTCACTACATACCTGTCAACAGGATTTTCCTCAAGAAAGTCACTGCATGAATTAAATAGTGTTACAGGTATAATTAGTAATAATAAACATATTAGCTTTTTCATAATTTTTTACTTTCAATTTTTTACATTAAAAATCAATTTTTACACCAAACATTACGGTTTTGGATTGCGGGTAGGTACTGTAATCTTCGCCCATAGTCAGGTTCGATGCACCGTGCAAGCTAACTTCAGGATCGAAGCCTGAATATTTAGTGAAGGTAATAAAGTTGTTAAGTGAAGAATACAAGTAAAGTCTATCTGCAAATTTCACCAAAGTTTTAGGGAATGTATATCCAAGCACTATGTTCTTTATTTTCAGATATGAACCATCTTCGATGTAATAATCATTGAAAACTATCTGGCGGTTTGTACTCGCAAGCGGGAACTCGTTGCTTGGATTTTCAGGTGTCCATCGGTTCACCAGGGCTGCATAAACATTCTGTCCGCCGGTTGGCAGGGTTAATTGAGTTTTATCAAAATATAATATATCATTTCCAACAGACCATTGCAAAAATACATTAAGACTGAAATTTTTATATGAAAAATTATTGTTCATACCTCCGATAAAATCGGGTAAAGCATTTCCGATGACTTGTCTGTCGGCATTATCAACCACCCCGTCGGGTTCTCCGGTATATTTACCGTCGTCCGGATTGTCATCTTCGCTTGATACATCCTTATATTTTCTTCTGCCTGGTCCTACCTGGCTAATTGTTTGGTTTATGGTTTCACCTTCCTGAATGATACCATCGAATTGCCATCCAAAGAAGGCACCAATAGGTTCTCCTACAAATAATCGTCTCGACCAGGGATCTATTTTCAGGTGTCCCTGGTTTACACCAACATCCTTATACAGAACGCTAGCCAGGCTAAGTACCTTATTCCGGTTTACAGAAATGTTGAAGTCAGTATTCCACTTAAGGTCCCCTCTTAGGATATCGCCTCTTATCTCCAATTCGACCCCCTGGTTTTGCATACTTCCAATATTATTCAGGTATGTAGTAAAACCAGTGGTAAATGGAACTTGCTCGCTGTAAAGCATTTGTGTAGTCTTTTTATAGTAATAATCAACGGTTAATCCCAGTCGATTATCAAAGAATGCTAAGTCAACTCCAACATCAAACTGTGATGTTTTCTCCCATTGAAGGCTGGAGTTTGCAATTTTATTTGGACTAACACCAGTAGCCAAGGTTCCATCTCCAAATGTATAGCTTTGCGTTCCGGTTGTTGGCAAAGAATTATATAAACCAATTTCCTGATTCCCTGTGTAACCAAAACTTGCCCGAATTTTCAAATTTGAAAATGTATTCAGATCTTTTATAAAATCCTCTTCACTTGCTCTCCATGCGATTGAACCGGAAGGAAAGAAGGCATATTTATTATCGACTCCAAATCTGGAAGAACCATCAATACGACCGGCGATAGAAGCGAGATATTTTCCTTTATATGAATAATTTGCACGAGCAAGATAAGATATAAGCCCCCATCTTGTTTTTCCTGATCCTGGGCTATTGTAGGTTTCTGCTCCCTGAAGACTGTTTTCCTGCAGGATATCATTTGTAAATCCCTGGGAAGAAGCTGAAACGTATTCATAAATATTTTCCTGGAAAGTAGCACCGACAACCGCATTTACTGAATGGTTACCGAATTCGTTTACATAACTTAATGTATTTTCATTTAGCCAGTTTTGGTTTAGGTTATATCTTATAGTACCAACTCCATTTTGTCCCTGACCTTCGTTTGTATTGCTCGGTAAATAAGTGTCGTTTTTAACATTTGAAATGTTTGCTCCTCCTTTAATCTTTGCCGTTAGATTAGGACTGATTTTAATATCTAAAAATATATCGCCTAATATTCCGTTGCGTAGTGTTTGTCGCACTACTTCGTTCGTTGTAGCAACCGGGTTATTGATGATAATACCATCGTTTACCAGTGTGTATTCACTTGCGTTTGAACTCGGAAGGAAAGAATATCCCTCGCCCGAATAAATAGGTAATATTGGGCTAAATTGAGTGGCACCGTTAACAACACCCAATCCATCAACATTTTGTTGGTTGGAGAAAATTCTAAATGCCGAAATATGTGTACCTGCTTTAAGCCAGCTATTCATCTGGTGGCTAAGATTAATTCTGGAAGAAAAGCGTTCAAAATCCGTGCTTTTTATAATTCCATCTTGTTTATTATACCCTCCTGTAATTGCATAATTCGTTTTTCTGTCTCCTCCTGTGAATGATATATTGTATTCTTGCGTAGGAGCCACTTGGAAAACTTCATCTTGCCAATTCGTTCCTAATTCAGGATTTTTTCTTATTTCTTCTAAATCAGATTCTGAATAAACCGGATTGCTATCTTCATTTGTATATGCTTCATTTTTTAAAAGTGCATATTGGTAGGCATCCATTACATCCAATTTTTTAGTTATGCTCTGAAATCCATAGTCGGCAGAAAACGAAACTTTGTCATTCCCGGCAGTTCCCGATTTCGTTGTAATAAGAATTACACCATTTGCCGCTCTTGCACCGTAAATAGATGTTGCAGATGCATCTTTTAATATTTCAATGCTTTCAATATCACTAGGGTTTATGTTTGCTATACCACTAATATTTGATGAACCTGCTCTGGAGCCCGCATTTCCGCTTCCTCCACCTGCGTATATTGGGAATCCATCAACCACATAGAGCGGTTCGTTAGCACCTTGTAACGATGTTGTTCCACGTACTCTTACTGCAGGTGCAGATCCCGGAACTCCTGATGATTGAATTACCTGCACACCTGCTGCTCGTCCTGCTAAAGCCTGGTCGATAGACTGCATTTTAACATTTTCAAGATCTTCCGTTTTTACTGATGTAACAGAACCTGTTACATCTGATTTTTTCATGGTTCCATACCCAATAGCAACTACTTCCTCGATACCAATCGCATCAACAATCATCGTTACATCAATATTGGTTTGATTGCCAACTTCAACTTCCTGCGTCCGCATCCCCACAAACGAAAACACCAACGTGGCATCCTCTGGAATATTGGCTAAGGAATACTCCCCATCAGCATTGGTAACCGTTCCCTGGGTGGTGCCTTTAACCACCACGGTTACACCGGGCAGTGGTTCGCCGGATTCGTCCGTAACGGTGCCGGAGATGGCGGGTTGCTGCTGTTCGGCAAACAGTTCTGCATTTCCGCCAACAGGAGTTAATACAATGTAACGGTCTTTAATTAAAAAGTCCACTTCTTTTTTGTTGAACAACCGGGCCAAAATCTCATCTACCTTTTCTCCTTCGATTTCGACATCAACTTTTTTGGTTACATCTATTAACTCGCTGTTGTACAGAAAATAAAATTCGCTTTGTTTTTGAATGGCATGTAACACCTCGCTGATGGTGGCATCGTTCATAGCCAGACTGATTGTTTTGGTTTGCGCGTAGGTGCCGGTGGCAAATACCTGGAAGGCGCTGATGAGTAGTATCAAAACCGTGTTGCGCATAACAATTAGTTTTTTTCGGTGTTGCTTTAACAGCAAACACACGAAGTTTAAGTTTTTTTTCATAATTTTACACTGTTTTAAATTATAGAATGATTTAAAATTTTCCCCGGGCCAAAACCCGTGGTAACGATGGAAGGAAGTGTTCGCAGCGCTTCCTTCTTTTTTAATAAGAGTGGTTCGGTTCGTTCAAGTTTTTACATAGGCGCTTATTTTTTAGTTATGGTGACAACAGAAGGGGTGAATTTTTTGGTCCCCTCAATGGGTTTCCCCATTGTATAGTTAATTTTAATTCCCGGTGAACTAATCTCCAGCAGTTCCAGCACGCGGTGCAAAGGCTCATTGTCGAACGTAGTGGTAAACCTGTACTGCTTTATTTCTTCATCGGCAATAACTACTTTCACGCCATACCACCGCTCCAGCAGCCCGGCCAACTCGGTCATCGGCGTGTCGTCCAGAATCATTTTATTTTGATGCCAGGCAATGTATTTTTCGATGTTGGTGTTTTCACTTGAAACTGTTTTATTTTCTTTGTCGAACTCCAGTAAATCATTGGGCTGCATTTCGCAAAACTTTATTGTTCCTTCGTCACCGGCAAACCGGAATTTTACTTTTCCTTCTTTAAGGGCCACTTGCACTTGTTCTGTTTCCGGGTAAGCATTTACGTTAAACTGTGTGCCCAATACTTCTACCTCGGCATCGCCGGTTTTTACCACAAATGGCGATTGTTCATTTTTTGCCACATCGAGAAAAGCTTCACCTTTCAGCTCCACCTCCCTTTTTTCGCGGGTAAACGGAATGCTGTATTTGACTTCGCTTCCTGCATTGAGCCACAGATTGGAACCGTCGGGCAGTACCACGTGCGAACGCATACCCACCGGACTGTAAATTTCCTGCCAGGTAATTTCATTTTGCGCCATTTCAACAGGCGCTTTTTTATTTTCCTGAAAAAAGAGGGTCCAGATGGTAAAAGCAAGCAACGGGATGGTAAGCACTGCTGCAATACGGGTAAGGGCGGTAAAAATGCTAATTGTTTTATTTTCTTTACTGATTTTACTGCTCACGGTGTGGTAAGCTTTGTCAACATTAACTGAGGCAGCCTTGTCAATCAGTTTTGCTGCTTCCAGCTTTCTATCAAACGGAGACAATCCTTTCCGGGATTCAATAAAGTTTTTGAATTCAGGTTCGGATTGTTTTATATGGACTTTTTTGTTCATGTTTTTGCTGTTCAAACCATCAAATTTAGTCTGGTTTACTGATAATACAATTCCGAAAGGGAAAACACGTAGAAGAAAATGAAAAATTCTATAAAAATATTTTGAAACGAATTAATTGTCAGTTTGTTCTGAATCCCCCTTGTTTTCCCCCTTTGGCATAAACAAATTGTTTTTCATGGCAACATCTCAGCCAAAGGGGGACAAGCTCCGAACAACCACACTGCTTTTCATCAGGGCTTGTCCCCCTTTAATTACGAAAGATGGATCGGTGTAATTATTTCAATATTAAAGGGGGATTGGGAGTAATTTTCCTGGTTCTGACCCCCCCCTGCCTACAGGCAGGCAGGCTTTAGTTCCCCTTTGGCATAAACAATTGGTTTTTCATGGCAACATCTCAGCCAAAGGGGGAAAAGCTCCGAACAACTACCTGCGTTTCATCAGGGCTTCG
>NZ_JBSQIC010000087.1:0-15876 GCF_055108615.1 Tangfeifania sp.
CGAGCATGTAAAATATTTACACATAGGAGGATAATTAAAATACATGCGAGTTCCATACTATACCTTTAAAAATTAACAATTTTAATAGTATGAAAACAAAGTTTGATGAAACGGTTTCTTCATCGTATTTATCACGGAACAATTTGATTACTTTTTGCCCGATTATATTTCCTATCCAAGGATTAGGTATAATATCAATAATTTGTTTTGTAAGAAAACTATCGCTGATTTTTAGCTTCCCTGATTTTTCAATCCTTCCTTTTTCTTTTACCAGTTCTTTTTCTTCATCGGATAACCCTAACAGTATTTCCTGTTCTTGTTTTCTGATATTTGACAACGAGATTTCTGTTATTTTTTCAATATCGAAATTAATATCACGCCAGTTTTCTTCTTCCTGTATTACAAATTTTTTGAACTTATCACGGTATTGCAGCACCTTTTCTTTCAGGATTTCGCTACCTTCATCATCGCCACTATCTACATTTATGCGTCCTGCTATATCGCCCAAGCCTTCGCTTTCGAGATTGGATTTTATGCTTTTTACTAAGGTTGCTGCATTTTGCCTGAATGTAAATACATAGCATTCATCAAGCACTTGCACTTTTTAATTAAAAATTTCTTTACACCTTCTGAATGGATAAATTTTCCGTCACGTTGGTCTTTACCTGTACGTTCAACCTGAATTAAATTGATAGGCCGGATATATACCCCAGTATTTTGCTCAAAACTAACCGAAGCATTTTCCAATGCTCTACGTTTTTCAATAGCGCAAAGCATGGTATCTTTCCAATCGAGACTGGTTTTATTGGTTAAGTGAATGTCCAACTTAATCATTTCTTCCTCGTTGAGTTCACGACCAGTAATTTCAACCAATTTGTTTGTGTCTTTTGGCGGTGTTGCCGACAATTCGATTACAATGCAAGGATTGAAATCACGGATGGTTTCACGGGCATTTGCACTATACGCTTTATGACCTTCGTCTATGATAATAATCGGCTTAAGAACCCGTAAGGTATTACCCAGTGATGTTTTAGGCTGAGTTAGATGAACGGAACCCATCGATTCGGTTTCCAATTCCAACCCCAAGGTTTTATAAAAATCTATATTGGGAACTTCTTTTAAAAGTTTTGCATTTAACTCGTAATTATCTTCCGAAGGGAAAAAGTCGGTAAAACCACCTGCATCCTGAAATATTTTTAATGTTTCTTTATTCTGGCGATTGGCAGAAGGCAGCATCAACATTAAAATAACCAGGTTTTCTTCCACATCGAGACGGTTGAAATGGTCGGTTTTTTCATTTATTACCGTACGGCCACCGCTGGATATATCCAATGCCTGACGATATATCTGCGTTGTCGGTACAATCCATAAACCCAACCCTGTTTGCTTTTTAAGGTATGTTTTATTTATCAGGTCGATGGAATGGCAGGCCAGAAGTGTTTTACCTCCACCAGTAGGTACTTTCAGGTAAATTTCGGGCAGTGGTTCTCCAATACCATTTTTATGGGAGAAATAAACCCCGTTAACTGCTTTATTCCATGCACGACGCGGAAAGTTATAATCCAATGCCATTTCAGGATCGAATTCAATGGCTTTCTTGAATTTTTCCCTGAACTCTGAAAGGGCAGAAAGATACTCTTTCAGTTTCGCAACAACTTTTATCTGATAATCCTTTAATTCCATGTTTTTTTTACCGCAAGGTTCACAAAGGTTTTCGCTAAGTTCGCCAAGTTGTTTTCTTCGCGCACCTTGCGATTTCTATCGCGTACTTTGCGGTTTCCTTTATTATAAATTGTTTACCACTCTTTTTATACCGTTTTTAATTAGTGCCACATTAAAATTAATAAGCATTCCAAGTTTACAACCACTCAATTTTAAGTAGGTCAGTATTTGTGCAAGATGAACATCGTTTAATGCATCTACTGATTTTACCTCAATAATGACCTTTTTTTCAACAATAATATCAACCCTATAACCGATTTCTAATTTTACTTCTTCATAGATTAAGGGTAAAGGTTTTTGTTTTTCCACAAACAAATCAGCTTTGCTTAACTCATAAAAAAGGCATTCTTCATACGCGCTTTCGAGCAATCCTGGCCCAAGTGCTTTGTGAACCTTAAGGGCCGTATCGAATATTATTTTTGATATTTCATTTTCGGTCATACTCTTTTATTTTTTTACCGCAAGGGACGCAAAGGTTAAGCGCTAAGTTCGCAAGGTTGTTTTCTTCGCGCACCTTGCGATTTCTATTGCGTACTTTGCGGTTAAATGATTCATTGTTTTAACTTATATATTTCAAATGGCAACTGACAAAATTCAATACGTAAATCGGTAAGCGTATGGCTATCTACAAATTTTGCAGGGGCAAATACAAGTCGTTTCCGGCCGCCGCTTAAGCTTTGTTCGGCAGGTTTACCATTTTGCCGACCTAATGCTTTTGCCCTGTCGAGTGTTAGTGCTGTGGATTTCAAATAATCTAAATCGGGTTTATAGAAAAGGTAAATATCGTAATCTTTGCTTGTACCTATATAGTTTGTATCCTCGTTAATTTTTGACGGGTCGAATTCTTCGCCGGTAGCCGTATAAAAAAGATACTTTGCAAATTCTTCATAGCTCGGCAGGTTTTCACCTCTTAGAATACTTTCCATTTCGATGGGTGGGCCCAACTCGAAATAGCTGAATGTACCACCTGTGCCTTCCTGAAAATTTTTCGATGCTGGAACGCCATTGATTACCCTACGAACACGTTCGGCAGTAATGTTATTGGCATAATCTTCCATTTCAACCAAAATGAATTTACGGTTTCCTCCATCTTCTTTATTCAGGTCGAGGACAGCGTGGGCGGTTGTACCAGAACCTGCGAAAGAATCGAGGATAATAGACTCTTCATTTGTTGATAATTGAAGAATCCTTTTTATTAATGAAACAGGTTTTGGTGTGTCAAAAGGCAAATCTACTTCATCAAAAATTTGTTTTAATTCTTGCTTTGCTTGTTGATTATGACCGACCTCAGAATGAAGCCAAATAGAAATTGGGACAATTCCCTCTTGTACTTCTGATAAAAATTTCTTTACACGGGGTACATTTGAACCGCTTTCTCCAAACCAAACTCTATTATCTTGTACCAATGTATCCATATTTCGACTTCGCTCAATACAAGTTTTGAATGAAAATGTTTTGACATATTTTGTCAAATTTATATTATTTATGAAATGAAATCAAAACATTTCTTCCTTTTTTTATCAATTATTTATTAACGGGTATGAGGAACCTCTTAGTTCCGAACCCTGACTGGCTAACATTCCAGTCAGGGCTAAAAACTATTTCCCCGAAAATTGAAAAACCAAAATTCACACATGAACCTTGTCAGGTTTTTCATTTTTACCGTCTCTTTAACCAAACAAAACAATTAGAAACAGAAAGTTATGAAACGAATTACATTTTTAATCACGATGGTACTTATCGCATTTACATCATTTGCCGGGCCATCGGAATCCGGTTCAAAAACAGAAAAAGAAGCCGGCATCCAATTTCACGAGGGAAACTGGCAGGAAGCGCTACAGAAAGCAAAAAAAGAAGGGAAACCCATTTTCCTCGATATTTCGGCAAGCTGGTGCGGACCATGTAAAATGTTGAAAGCGAGTACTTTTCCAAACGACGAAGTGGGTGAATTCTACAATGCCAACTTCATCAACGTTGCTGTTGACGGTGAAAAAGGCGAAGGAATCGAATTGGCCCGGAAGTATAAAATCCGCGGCTACCCAACGTTGATTTATCTCGACAGTAATGGGGAAGTTATTGCACAAACTGCCGGATACCGTAACCCGGAACAATTCGTTGAAATAGGAAAACAAATAATAAACAGGTAATGATGAAAACTTCAGGGGTAACAAAAGCCGGTGTTTTAAACAGCATATTTTGGAAGGTTGGATTTATTGTGTCGATGGCTGTGCTGTTGCTGGCTGCCCCTGTTGTTTCATTTGCTCAAACCTGTTGTTCGGGAGGAGTTCCGCAGGGCGGAAGCCTGGGGCTACACTGGTTTGCCTTTCCGGCGTTTTATCCCGATATAGAAATAAAATAATTTTTCTTAAAACTGGATTAAGTGAAGCTGCATGTTGCCTTAACATGCGGCTTTTTTTGAAATAAATAAAAAAAAAATTGTCAGGATATTTATTTCATACGACTCTTACACCAGATACAAATTAAAACATCTTAAAATTAAAAGTTATGAAACGTTTTTTTACCTTATTTATTTCAGCGCTGGTTTTAACAACAACTCTGCAAGCGCAACTGGTCATTAAAAAAGATGACTATTTTAAAACGGCTGACCAAATGTTGCTGGCCAACGAATTGTTTTTAAGCGGCGAACCTTTTGCCGAAAGCCTGGGGTACAATCTCGATGATCTCAATCCAATGGAACCCAATCTGCCCGATTCGGTTTCTTATGCTGCCGGAATTGAAGGTTACGAATATTCGCGCTATTTGCTTGGGAACGTTGTTTCGCGCTCCGGCATCGGACTGCACATGATTTGGAGCCCCCGCATCGGGCAAATGGCAGCTATGCAGCCCGACACATTCGACGGTAAATTTACCAACAACATGGTAAACGGCTATAAAGAAGACGACCAAATGATGATGATGATTCATCACTTTGGCATGTTGGCGAACCAAATGGCACCAATGAACCCATTTCCGCAATTCGCCGATTTTGAATCGGGGAACCCTCAGCTACCTCAAGACGTTGAACCCGACTTTCAGTCAAATTTCAGTTCGCTCAGGTGGGACCGGTCGCAATTCAGTAAAGTATTGAACTTTGCTGCAATGGGCCAGTCTCTCTGGAAACAATATTATTGGGCGCAGGATATGCTGGGCGCTTTTCACAATGGAAATAACGAAGAAGTGGTACCCGATGGTACTGTTTCGCCCGACTCGGCTGACAATCCGAATTTTGATCCCGACAACAATGTATTTTACGGCGGAAACAGTGTAGATGGTTTTATCGGACAAGTACTTACCGCCGAGGGTATTAATAAAGTTATTTTCATGCTGAATAACCTTGCTTACGACGGAACTTCTCTGGGCATGGTCGATCCGGCCACGTATGATCCCGCCAACGGCATAAAATATTTTCCACATAAAATTGCTGTAACCGAAAGTACAGTGCACGAAACCATGCCGCCCAAGCCAACAGGTCTGGAAGTAACCGATGCGAGCAGTCGCCTGTTCGACCAGTTATCGATGCTGCTGGGTACCGTTTCTTACAAAAACATGATGGATCCGAACATCAACGATGAGGCTCACTTTGCTTATCATGCAGTTTTTGATGGAGATCCGTTCCCTGCCCCGATGTCGGTTACGGGCCAACCCGGTCCTTTCGATGCCATGGCCGGTGCCAGCATGGTGTTGTTTAAAAATATAATGGCCATGCACTTTAACCAGGCCGAAGGAACATTTACCGATGAATCAGGATTATCGGGGGGAAGTGTTTCGCAGGGAGACGAAATTTCAGCTGTTAACGCCGGCTATATTCTTGTTGCGCTCAATCATTTCAAAAACGAATTTACCGGTACGCCGCTTGAACAAATGGCCACCGATGCAATAAATGCCCAGGCCTGGTTTATTATCAACTCGTTAAAAGACGAAAACGGAGGCTATTACAATGCTTACACCATTGGCAGCGGCCCCGACAATTCGGCAAAAGAAGCAGCAAGCCAGGGTGCAGTAATACGTGGTTTGTATGCAGCTTACAATGCCACCGGAAATTCCGATTACCTCAATGCTGCCAACAGCGCTTACCAGTATTTAATTTCCGGTTTTTATGTAAACAGCCTGACAGCTTTCAGAACTGTTAAAAACAGTAATACTGCTGAATATACTCCTTTCAACCTGGCAGTATTGAGCGGTGCCCTGCGCGAAGCCAAACTAATGGGTGAACAACCCAATGCCGAAGTAATTTACACCCGATTCTTTAAAACCGTTTATAACCCCATGCTGCTTGCTGAATTTCAACCCTCGGGCGAAACAGGTAACGACTCCGACGGAGATGGCATCCCTTATATTGCCGATGGAAACAACGTGGCGGCAGTGTTTGCAGCCGAAGCGGAAATGAATTTACATGTTACCGCGGTAAACAGCATCATTCAGCAACAGGCCAACCTGCAAATTTATCCCAATCCGGTAAGCAATCGGGCTACCATTTCTTTTAACAGCAAAAATTTTGGAAATACTTCGGTATTGGTAGTAAATATTGCAGGCCAAACAGTTCAACATATCAATACATCCAATAACCGCAATGTTAACTGGAATGTACAGGAATTAAACAGTGGCATCTATTTCGTACGGCTCGAAAATGAAGGCCGTCCGGTTGCCGTACAAAAAGTTATTGTGAACAAATAAAAAGATAAAAAGACATTTTATTAATAATTAATTTGAATTTTAAAATTAAAACATCATGGAAAACAAAAGAAGAAATTTAGTAGCAGGCATCGTATTCGCAGGTGCCTTAATTGCAGGAGGAAGTTTAAGTGCAAACGCCATCGAATACCCTTTCGTTCAATAGCCTGGGGAGCGGAGCCGAATTGAGAAGCGAGCTGTTGGAATCAGGTAACGGAGCACAGTTTAATTTCGAAGCCAAATGCGGCGGAAAAAGCGCCGAATCAAAATCGGCCGAAGCCAAGTGTGGTGAAGGAGAAAAAGCTAAGGCCAAAACAGAGTCGAAGTCAGCCGAAGCCAAGTGTGGCGAAGGTAAAAAAGAAGCGAAAGCCAAAAGCGCCGAAGCTAAAAAAGAAGCAAAGGCAGAGTCAAAATCAAAAGAAGCAAAATGCGGAGAAGGAAAATGTGGTGAATAATTATCGCCATCCCGGCATGTTTTAACCAACATGCCGGTTTTCTCAAATTAATAACAGAAAAGAATTTATCATGATTGGAATAGGTTTCAGAAAAGATTTTGCCGATGAGTTTTTGGAAGACAACAAGTTGCATCCCGATTTTGTGGAAGTAGCGCCCGAAAACTGGATGAATATCGGCGGTTACTGGAAAAAAGTATTTAAAAAAGTAACCGAAAAATACCCGCTGCTTACACACGGCTTGTCTCTTTCGGTGGGTAGTCCGGATGAGTTGGATTACGAATTCCTGGGGCAGATAAAAAAATTTATTGCAGAATACCAGCCGTTGATTTATTCTGAGCACCTGAGTTTTACCAAAAGCGACAATGCGCACATGTACGATTTGTTGCCCATTCCGTTTACCGGAGATGCAGTGAAACACGTTGGTCAGCGAATTCGTGAGGTACAGGAATTTCTGGAGCAAAAAATTGCCATCGAAATTGTAAGTTATTACACACCGGTGGCAGCCGAAATGAGCGAACTGGAATTCATAAATGCCGTTATCGACGAGGCAAATTGCGATTTGCTGCTTGATGTTAACAATGTTTATGTTAACGGATTCAACCACAATTACAACGCAGAAAAATTTATTGAACAACTGCCGTTGGATAAAGGGGCTTACATCCACATGGCGGGCCACGAAAAGTGGCCGACGACCTGATTATCGATACGCATGGCCAGCCAATTATCGACCCGGTTTATCAACTGTTTGAACACACCCTGTCGCTAATGAATAAGGATGTGCCTGTGCTACTCGAACGCGATTTCAACATCCCGGAAATGGAAGAATTGCAAAAAGAAATTGACCAGTTGAGGCGCATAAAAAAGAACCACTTAAAAATTGAAACCCATGTATCAAAAAACAGCGTCGTATAAACACCAGAGCAGCCTGGCCAACTATTGCCGCACCGGCGAATACACACCCATTCCGGGCGTAAAAGAAAAAAATGTTGGCCGTTACAGGCAGTTGATTTTCAATGTGGTAAACGGAAGCCTGCAGTCGGCTTATCCACTCACATACAACCTGTTGGATGAAGATGAGTGGCACGAACTGGCGCACACTTTTTTCAGTTCGCACCGTTGCCAGTCGCCCATGGTTTGGCAAATGCCCAAAGAACTGTACGAATTTGTGGTGGAAGAAAACTACCACCTGTTAAAAAAGTACCCTTTCCTGTCCGATCTTCTTTTATTCGAATGGAAAGAGGTGGAAGTTTACATGATGGAAGACATCGAGCCTTATCCATTCACCGAAAAAAGAATTAACGATGCCGGGCTGGTGCTGAACCCTGAAATCCAGGTGCTTTCGCTCGAATACCCGGTTCACCTTAAAAATGCAACAGAAATTACCGAAGCCGACAAAGGACACTATTTTGTGAGCCTGCACCGCGAACCTGAAACAGGTAAAGTACTGTTTACCAACATGCAATATCCGCACGTACAAGTGATTGAAAAACTTGCTCAGGAACCGGTAAATTTTGAAGAACTGCTGGAAATATTTCTTCAGTATGCCCCCGAAAAACAAGCCCGCCAGGCATTGCGCGATTTTGTTAATGCCTCGCTCAGTTCAAAACTAATTCTCGGGCAGGCAATTATACATTCATCCAGCATAAATTAATAGAAAATAATACCTGCTTTTTGTCAGGAAAACAATACAAACACGACTATTTCAGCAAATAAAAAAAAACTATAATAATTAAAAAGTCTTGAAGAGATTAACAATTTTATTAAGCAGCGCAGTCTTATTTATTTTATCGGCTACAACATTTAGCCAGGCTGCCGACAGGTACATCAGTTCGAAATCGCACATCAAATTCTTTTCAACAACTCCGGTCGAAGATATCGAAGCCAACAATTATGCTTCGGTAAGTACAATAAATCCTGAAACCGGCGAAGTGGTATTTTCAATACCCATGCAAAGTTTCGAGTTTGAAAAGGCGATGATGCAAAAACACTTTAACAACGAACATTTTTTGGAAACAAACGTGTATCCAAAATCAAAACTCACAGGAAAAATTACCAACCTCAGCGAAGTAGATTTTAGCAAAGATGGCACCTACGAAGCTCAGTTTGAAGGCGAAATTACCATCAAAGATAAAACGAAGCCACTCGAAGACAACACAACCGTTGAGGTAAAAGGAAACACCGTAACAGCCACCACCGAATTTTACCTCACGCTGGCCGACTTTGGCATTACCTTCGACGAGGGCGAGATGGTTTCCACGAAAATTGCCAAAAAGGTTTTGGTAAGCGTAAATACAGTGTACGAGAAAGAATAATAAATGAAACGAAAAAAAATTATCAGAATAGGAATCATTGTGGCAGTTGCAGGGATTGTAATTGCAGGTGCAGTTGGCCTATACATGTTTAACATGCCACACCGCGATGTTCAAAAAACCAGGGCCGATTACAGCCTCGCAAGTTCAGAAATTGTTGCAGAATACCTCGCAGATGCCGAAAAAGCAAATAGTAAATACCTCGCAGCCGACGGCGAATCGAAAGTACTCGAGGTAACCGGAAACGTAAGTAAAATTTCAGAAAATTTCGATGGGAATAAAGTAGTTTTACTAAAAGATAACAGCGACAAAGCCGGGGTGAAGGCAACTTTTACTGCTGAAACCAGCGCCAATGCTGCTAACCTTGAAGTCGGACAAAAGGTTACTTTAAAAGGCGTTATCCGCTCGGGCGCTGCTTACGACCAGGACCTTGAAATGTATGAGCATGT
Organism: Tangfeifania sp.; assembly: GCF_055108615.1. NCBI lineage: Bacteria > Pseudomonadati > Bacteroidota > Bacteroidia > Marinilabiliales > Prolixibacteraceae > Tangfeifania > Tangfeifania sp. The sequence continues at coordinate 9,607 of NZ_JBSQIC010000087.1, forward strand.
GCTACTTGACAAAAGCGATGTTGTACCGAATTAACAAGCAAAAAAGAACAAGAAATGAAACACGTAGGCTAAAGAAAACCTGTTGCTGGTATCGGGTTCGTTTTCAGGAACAATCAGCTACGACAAACGGCAACGCGATAAACGGATTGAATTTTAAACAAGTAACCGGCAAAAACGGCACGGTAAAAGTTATTGCTGAAAAACATGGGGAAACAAAACATTTTGAAGCCGAAAAACTAATGGTAGCCACCGGAACAAACCCCAATACGAAAACAAAAAGTTGTGGAACCGAATTTATTTCTCTACTTATTTATAGCACTGGCAGCCACCATCATTGGCGCTGTACCATTAGGACTGGTAAACCTTTCAGTAGTTGATACGGCGTTGAAAAACGATACGCGGGGCGCAACACAAATTGCTCACGGGCTTCGGTTGTGGAAGTATTTTTTGCACTCAGTTCACTTATTGCCGGGACAAAATTAGCTCCCGTTTTTAAGGGAAACCCGGTGGTGCGGTATTTCGTTTTTGCTGTTTTGCTCGTGTCCGGATTTTTTTTTGGTTCAAAAAGAATAAGAAAACAACACGGAAAGAAACCGGAAAATCATTGGGTTTTCTAAAAGGGGCTTTGCTGAATATTGTCAGCATCCAGGTGTTGCTGTTTTGGCTTCTTACAGCTACCATTCTTTCGGACAAACAACTGCTGCCATCTGCTTTGCCCGGGATTTTGTTTTTCCTGGCCGGGGTTTGGCTGGCAAAAATGGCCGTTCTGAAAGGATATGCATTTTTGGCGCAAAAAGTGGCTGCCCATGCAAAAATATTTTCGGCCAACACAAACCGTATCATTGGGGTTGTGCTACTGGCGGTGGCCATCGTTCAACTCATAAAAATTTAAAATCAAAAGCATGAAAACATTAATTATCAGTATTATAACTCTTTTTATTATGACAAATTTAACAGCACAGAATTACAGAAAAGCAAAAGAAGCAAACGGGTTAAGAGTTGGGCAGCAAGCTCCCGATTTTTCGGCTGACGATGCCGAAGGAAAAACCTTTCAGCTTTCAGAAGAATTGAAAAACGGGCCGGTGGTACTTATATTTTACCGCGGACAGTGGTGCCCCATTTGCAATAAACACCTCGGCACAGTGCAGAAAAACCTGGAACAAATTACGAAAAAAGGCACCCGCGTAGTGGCTGTTTCCCCCGAAAAGCCGGAATTGCTCGAAACAACTGCTGAAAAAACAGGGGCAAATTTCACGTTGCTTCACGATGAAGGATACAAAATTGCCGATGCCTGGGATGTTACTTTTCGTCCGGGTAAAGCTACTCGCCTTATGTACAACACCATGCTCGGCGCTAACCTAAAAGAGGCGCATTCCGACGACAGCCAGCGGCTGCCCATTCCGGCAACTTATGTAATTAACACCGATGGTAAAATCGTGTGGCGCCACTTCGACCCCGATTATAAAAAACGCTCGACCATTGAAGATATCGTGGCAGCGCTTGGTTCAATTAATTAAATCGTTGGGTTTTGTTCGATAGTTGGAATGAATCTTAAAATTAAATGCTAAGGCTTGTGTTTTGTTCTGTCAAAATTTAACCCCCGGCTTAAGCCGGGGGCAATAAAATCCTATTAATAGCAGGGCTTTAGCCATTAACATAAACAAATGATACCTGAAATACGATTCCCTCGTGCTGGCCATGGGCACCGATACCAACTTTTTCGGGCAATCCAACATTGAACAAAATGCGCTTTCGATGAAATCGTCCTCCGATGCCATTCTTATCCGCAATACCATTCTCGAAAATCTTGAAAAAGCGCTCTTACAGCCTTCACCAAAAGAAATGAAAAAATACATCTTCCCGAAAGATTATCCTGAAATTGATTTGTCGAAAATGCGGATTGTGCTTTTCGAATCATCTCAGTTGTTGTCGGCCATGTCGTCAACAGCTTTCGGGCTTTCAGAAAAATATCTCGAAAAAATGGGAGTGGAAGTAAAAACCGGCATTTGGGTTACCGATTACGACGGAACGACAGCCACTTTGTCGGATGGCTCAACCTTTGAAACCAAAACCCTGATTTGGGCTGCCGGGGTAAAAGCCAATTTATTAGAGGGATTTAGAGCAGAGAGTTTTGGACGGGGCGGGCGTTTGCTTGTCAACCGTGAAAACGGGTTAATAGGGTACGAACATATTTTTGCCATTGGTGACATTGCGCAAATGGAAACACCCAAATACCCCGGTGGGCATCCGCAGGTGGCACAGGTAGCCATTCAGCAGTCAAAACTGTTATCCGCAAATTTTAAACGAATAGCAGCCGGCAAAGAACCACTGCCGTTTGAATATACTGACAAAGGCTCTCTGGCAACTATTGGCCGCAACCGCGCCGTAGCCGACCTTCCCGGTTTTAAACTGCGTGGGTTTATTGCATGGGTACTCTGGAGTTTTGTCCACCTGTTTACCATCATGGGCGTAAAAAACAGGCTGCTCATTTTTCTCAACTGGACGTGGAACTACTTTACCTACGACCAGTCGCTGAGGTTGCTGATAAAGCCAAAACAGAAATTTCAACAAAACCAAACAGGGTTTTCTTCTGAAATTGCAAATAAAAAGCAACTTTTAGCAACAAAAATTCCGGACGGACAGGATTTAATCAGGAAATTAACACCAAATTAGAATCATTAATAAATGAAACAACCATACAAACTATATTCATTCAACAGTCTCACGCAAGAAAAAATATTGTTCAAATTCTTTAAATAACTATTTTTAGGCGAAATTGAAGTAATTTATAGAAATGACGAAATATAAAACTGAATTTATAGGTGAAACTCTTGGAACATTCCTTTTAGTGCTTTTTGGATGTGGTTCTGTGGCAATGTCGATATTATTTAATGCATATCAAGGATTATTTCAAATTGCGTTTGCCTGGGGGATTGGTGTTACGCTTGCAATTTACTTAACACGACATATTTCCTGCGCACATTTAAATCCCGCAGTTACTTTAGCAATGGTAATTAGCGGGCGAATGAAAGTAAGCAAAAATGATAAATAAAACACGACTTATTATGGTTGGTGGTTTTTTAGGAGCTGGTAAAACTACTCTGTTGTACGAAACCACAAAATTCTTAATGAAACAGAATAAAAAAGTAGGACTAATTACAAACGACCAGGCCCCGGAATTAGTTGATACTGCTTTGTTGTTACAAACCAAAGTAAACGTTGCCGAAGTAAGTGGCAGTTGCTTCTGCTGCAATTTTAATGGTTTTATTGATTCAATAAAACAAGTCGGTAAAGATTCCGATGCAGACATTATTATTGCGGAACCAGTTGGTAGTTGTACCGATTTATCAGCCACAATTATGCAACCACTAAAAGATAATTTAAATCGGGAATTAATTATTTCGCCACTTACTGTACTGGCAGACCCATTAAGACTAACTGATATTTTAGATGGAAAAACAGCCGGGTTGCATGCCAGCGCAGCTTATATTTTCAAGAAACAACTGGAAGAAAGCGACATTATTTTAATTACTAAAAATGACTTGCTCGAACAAGATGAATTAGAACTTCTTTCAGCAAAAGTAAAACTGAATTATCCTGATTCTGAAGTATTGTCAATCAGTTCAAAAACTGGTGAAGGTATTGATGAATGGTTGAAATTAATTCTTTCTAAAACCGCAACCGGACAACGAATTGTTGAGGTTGATTACGACACTTACGCCGAAGGCGAAGCGGTTCTCGGTTGGTTAAATTCATCAATTAGCTTGAAGGGTGAACAAATAAACTGGGACCAAATTGCAACAACTTTCCTACAGGATTTAAGTCGAAAAATTGACAAGCAAAATATAGGAGTTGGGCATATTAAAATAATTCTTGAAAATGGTTCAAATTATTTAGTAGGTAATATCACAGGAACATCTGAAACCTTATCAATTCGCGGCGAAGCAGGAGTTTCCAATACCGCTCAAATAACTATAAATGCAAGAATTGGAGTAAGCCCTGAGATTCTGGATGCAATGGTTAAGGAATCGCTTGAAAAAGTCACAAATAATATCATCTCAATGAAGATAAATGCATGTAAGTGTTTAAGTCCGGGTTATCCAAATCCGACATTTCGGTACGATAAAATTGTTGATTATAATTAAAAATTTAAATAAGATGAAAGCAATATGGAATGGCAAAGTGATTGCCGAAAGCAACGACATTGTCAACGTGGAGGGAAATGCTTATTTCCCGGTTGCATCAGTAATAAAAGAGTTTCTGAAAAAAAGTGAAACACAAACGGTTTGCCACTGGAAAGGGACTGCTTTGTATTACAACCTCGAAGTGGAGGGTAAAGTATTTAACGATGCTGTTTGGTATTATCCTAAACCTTCCGGATTAGCCCAAAGCATCAAAAACCGGGTGGCATTTTGGAAAGGTGTTCAGGTGGTTAAAGATTGATGGAAGAAACAAAAATGAAAGATTTAATGGAGAGTATTTATTGCCGTCGGTTTTAACCGACGGACAAATGCAACATACAGCAGACAGGCTTTAGCCACATTTATTAAGTAATAACCAAAGAAATATAATTCAATGAGTTGGGTGAAAATTTGGGGCCACATTTTTTTTTCTGAAAAAAATAAAGACTAATGTGGCTAAAGCCAGATTTCATTAAATGTCCTGAATCCGTTGGCTAAAGCCAACGGCAATATAGAAAAGAAGAAAATGAAGATGAAAGTTTTAAAGCAGAATATTTATTGCCACCGGTTTTAACTCCTGGCTTAAAAAAAAAAAGGAAGAAACTTCCCGTGGATGACGCAGATAAGAATAGAAGTTTCAATTAAAAACTCTGCAGAAATCAGCGAATTCTGCGGGCGAAAAAAGAAAACAAGTTTGCAACTAATAAAAGACAAATTTTTTATGGCTATTGAAAAGACAACGAAAGAGTTACAAGATTTATTAAATAGTGAGAAGGCAAAAATCATCGATGTCAGGCCGGTGGAGGCTTACAACGGCTGGCAGATGAAAAACGAAAAGCGTGGGGGACACATTGACGGGGCAAAAAGCCTGCCTGCAAAATGGTTAAAATACATCGACTGGATAGAAATTGTCCGTCACAAGAATATTCTGCCCGAAAATGAAATTGTCGTTTATGGCTATTCGTCTGAAGAAACGCAAAAAGTAGCCGAGCGGTTTGAAAAATCGGGTTATAAAAATGTATCGGTTTATCCTCATTTTGTGGATGAATGGACTGCCAACCCTGAATTGCCCATGCAAAAACTCGAACGTTACAAAAACCTGGTTTCAGCAGAATGGGTAAACGAACTGCTTGCAGGTAAAAAGCCACATCAGTACAGCAACAATAAATTTGTGGCCGTACACGCGCATTACCGCAACCGCGATGCCTATTTAAGCGGGCACATTCCGGGGGCCATCGATATTAATACCAACGATTTGGAATCGGAAGAAACCTGGAATCGTCGCTCGCCCGAAGAATTAAAAAAAGCGCTGGAAGCTCATGGAATTACTGCCGACACCACCGTGGTTTTGTATGGCAAATACATGGACCCCGACAACGATGACGAATTTCCGGGCAGCGCTGCCGGCGATATTGGCGCAATCCGGTGTGCCTTTATTATGATGTATGCCGGGGTGAAAGATGTCAGGATATTAAACGGCGGTTTTCAGTCGTGGCAGGATGCCGGTTTTGAAACTTCGTTTACCGATGAACCCAAAAAACCGGTAGCCGATTTTGGCGTTTCCATTCCGCAGAAACCCGAACTGGCTGTTGATACCCCCGAAGCAAAAGAGATGCTGGCATCGCCGGAAGCTGAACTGGTTTGCGTAAGAAGCTGGCCCGAACTCATCGGCGAAGTGAGCGGTTACAATTACATCGAGAAAAAAGGTCGGATTCCCGGTGCCATTTTTGGCGACTGCGGCAGCGATGCCTATCACATGGAAAACTACCGCAACGTGGACCATACCACCCGCGAATTCCATGAGATTGAAGAAAGCTGGATTAAAAAAGGGATTACGCCCGACAAACACCTCGCTTTTTACTGCGGCACCGGCTGGCGCGGAAGCGAAGCCTGGTTTAATGCCTGGTTGATGGGATGGCCGCGCGTTTCAGTTTACGATGGCGGTTGGTTTGAATGGAGCAACGACCCGGAAAACCCGTATGAAACCGGTGTGCCTGAAGAAAAAATCGCGCAAAGTCGCTAAGCCGCCAAGAGAGAAAAAAATATCAAATTATGACTGAAAACGAGATTGCAAAGATTATTGTGAATT
>NZ_JBSQIC010000088.1:0-15875 GCF_055108615.1 Tangfeifania sp.
ATTTATGTGTATGATGCAAAAAGTTTGTCAATCACACCAAATCCCGCCAATGGTGAAGTGACTGTCGCAATTGAATCGACTGATAAAAACGAACTTATTGTTTCAGAATGGGATTTGGAAGTCTTTTCCGAAACAATGTTATTGAAAGCAAAGAAAACCAAATTGAAAGGCAAAAGCACAACTATTCAAACCTCCGGATGGAAAGAAGGAATTTATATGGTGCGTGTAAAATACAAGGATGAAATTTTAACCGGAAAACTTATTGTGAAGCGATAGAAATTTGACGTGTATACCATAAAAACAAATATCATGAAAATCAAAATTTTTAAATTGAGCTTAATTGCCTTGCTGCTTAGCTTTATATCAGCAGGGTGCCAAAAAGACGACATTTTTGAACTCGATATTGGAGACGAAAATGCCGTAATCCTAAAAGAAATAGATGGAATAGAATTTAAATTCTGTCTTTTGAATAAAGAAGGAGAACCTGCTACTATTTTTAATGAGGGAGAGAATTTTACTTTCTACTTTTCAGTTACAAATAAAAGCACTCAAGACCTATTCTTCGATCCAAACTTTGCCTATACCAATGATAACGATTTTTGTCGCATTTATAGTTCAAATAATCAGAATCTTGGGAAGCCATTTATTTTTTCTGGCTACGACAAATTAGGACTTGGTGCTTATCCCTTTGCTTCCGGTCAAACTTATACTTATCAGGAACAATGGATAGATGATAGAGATTCTATTTGGACCTGGCAACACGGTTACTATAATAGTGCAAAACAGGCTCATCTTATAAAAGGCGATTATTACACAAATTTTAAATATCGTTTCCGTTTCTCCGCTTTCAACGGAGAGACTCTCGATACCGATACGATACGCTTTAAAATCAATTTTAAAATCCAATAAAATGAAACGTACAACCCTATCCTTAATTTTAATAATTGTTGTATCACTAACATACGGGCAGGTAGAAACAAAATTCTACTCGGATAAAAATGCATTGGAACAGGTTAAGTTTATTCGAGATCATGCTAAAGCAAATAAAGTAATAACCTTCCCTTCATTTGATGTCCAAAAATTAATTGATGAGGATAAACAAATTCAAGGAACTGATATCCCTTTTCGTTTTGGGAAAGGGTTTGATGTAAATATTACTTTGAATGATGGAGAATGGACCAATGTTGATGGCGGTCGTCTCTGGTCTATGGAGTTTCAATCAAAAGGAGCTTATTCCATCAACTTTGTTTTCAACCACTTTTATCTGCCTGACAGTGCAAGGCTGTATATTTCCAATGAGACGGGGTCAATGTTATATGGTCCTGCAACATCAAAAGAAAATACAAAAAACGGCTTCTTCCTGACAGATCTTGTCCAGGGAGATGACGTAACAATATACCTGTTTGAACCACAAAATGTGATAGGCAAATCAACGCTGACAATAGAAAAGGTGGTGCATGCTTATAAAAATATGTTTCCAAAAACAAATGGAAATTTGGGAGGTTCCGGTAGCTGCAACAATGATATTGCTTGCTTCACTGCCTGGGACGAAGAATCGGATGCTGTTGCCTTAGTGCTTCTATCAAGTGGAGCAGAATGGTGTAGCGGATCATTATTGATGACAGCTGATCGAACTTTTGAACCCTACTTTTTGTCCGCTTTTCATTGTATTGATGCCTCTCGGAATGGGAGTTTATCTTCCACTGAAATATCTAATGCGGAGAATTGGATGTTTAAGTTTCAATATAAAATGACCTTATGTGGCGGAAGTACAGCAACCACTGGAATTACCTATAATGGTGCACAATTTAGAGCGGCTTGGAATTCCTCAGACTTTGCCCTGATGTAAATGGATAACTCTCCGGTTGGAGACTCCCGCTTTTCCTGGTTGGGATGGGATAGAAGCGGGAATACACCAACATCAGGAACAGGTATTCATCATCCTTCCGGAGATGTAATGAAAATCTCATTTGATAATAATCAACTTGTAGAAACAAATTATTTGAGTAATACAGGAACTTCACATTGGAGAGTCTCATGGGATGACGGAGTAACAGAAGGTGGTTCTTCAGGTTCACCTTTATTTGACCAAAACAAAAGGGTTATTGGACAGCTCCATGGCGGATATTCTGCTTGTAATTCCAGCGATATGAGAGATTGGTATGGTTGCTTTTATCGATCCTGGACAGGAGGTGGTACAAATACAACCCGTTTGAGCAACTGGCTTGATCCTTGCGGGTCAGGAGCAGTTACCACTAACACATCAAGAAGTCCATATCTTTCCGGCTCCTCCATAGTTTGCTCTTCCGGTGCCACCTTCACCATCTACAGCCTGCCGTCCGTGGATTCCATTATTTGGGAAACCGGGTTCTTCCTCACTATCCACTCAGGACAAAATACCGGTTCCGCTGTAATAAAGGCTACGGGCAACGGCAGGAGTTGGGTACAAGCCAGGCTGGTTAATGATTGTGGTAGCATTACCCTCCCCCGTCAAAGGATTTGGGCGGGAACTCCTGCCCCAACCATCCTATTGTGTACCGTAAATAATAACTATCCCGGAAGTGTAGGGCCTTCCGTAGATTTTGGTTTTGCGGGAGAAGATTATTGGTTATACGCTTATGGAACAGGCTTATCGGGTAATGATGCCGATTATCTTTGGAAATTTTACCCGTCCGATCCCTTACAGTTGCCGGTACAGGGAACAGGAAGGCAGATCGAATTTTCGAAGGATACACCTGGTAATTATACCGTATCGTTACAGTACAACGGAGTGTGCGGCTGGACCAATGAAATTTTTAAGAATATCAGGATAGAATATGATCTGAGATCAAAAAATTACTTAAGTATTTCGCCAAACCCCACCACCGGCGAAACCACCCTCACCATTGAATCCGGGACAGAATCCGAAACATTAAAATCTGCTTCGGTTGGAGAAGATACATTTGACTATAATGCAGAATGGGACATGGAAATCTACAGCCCCACCCAGGCATTAAAAACAAAGAAAACCAAATTAAAAGGTAAAAGCACAACCATCCAAACCGCCGGCTGGACCGAAGGGGTTTATACGGTGCGTGTAAAATATAAAGATGAAATATTAACCGGAAAACTTATTGTGAAAAGATAGAATTTTTCACCTGTAATAAATCAAACCTTCAGGGTTTCTTCCCTGAAAAGTCATAGTCTCACTCAAAGTGAGGCTATGACTGAGAAATATGCGTAACATGAGAAGTGTATCTTAAAAAAAGGCAGACCTGTAAGCCGGGTTCTGTATCCTCCGCCAGCTGGCGAAGAACCTTTATCATTTATCTTGTCCCGTCATTGCTGCCGGGATCCTTGCAGCCTACCCCTCCTGACTCCCGGTGTGCAGCCGGAAACGAAACGGGCCGTTTCGTTGAGCAGCAACAGCTTTTCAATCAGGATATATTTGGCTTTGCAACCCGCGAGGTGTACGGCTGACCGTGTCGCCACGGCCACCGGTGGGCTTTTACCCCACCTTTTCACCCTTGTCCGCCGAAGCTTTAGCGATGGCGGGCGTTCCCGCATGTAAACCAAAACTCCAGCAAGACGGTTATTTTCTGTTACACTTCTATCCCCTTTCGGAGATCTCCCGGTTAAGGAGCGCGGTGCCCCGCGTTGCCCGGACTTTCCTCCCCGGCATTTGTTGCCGAGGTGATAAAGCAGCCTGCCGGTGCAAAAATACAAAAAATGTTCCAGGTTTCAGGTTATCTTGTTTCAGTTCAACCAGGGAATTGAAACTTTACCATGAAAAATAAAACTTAATGAATTAGGCACTTAAGTTAAAATGTTAACTCTTTGTATTAAATCCAGCGGATTTAAATGTTTATAGTTCATTGAGGGGAATCGAAGAATACGACCCTGGCCAGGGTCGAACTCCAATGCATACATTTTTTCTAAAAACATTTGATGCCGCTGGCATCAGATTTGGCATATAATAACAATTGCACAATATTTCCGAAACGCCTAATTCAAAAAACTTATTTTCTTCTCAGTATCACCATTGTAGCGCCGTAACCATATTCTTTAAACGAGGCGTCCTGAAAAGTGTATTTCGGAAATTTGGATTTGAGCAGCCTGGTCACCTCCTGCTTTAAAACGCCCTGCCCTACCCCGTGTATAAAAACAATGCGTTTGGCACGCGACTGGATGGCCGATTGCATTTCATTATTTACTTTCTCCATCTGAATATCCAAAATTTCTTTATTGCTTAGCCCGTCAGGATTATCGAGCAGTTCATGAATATGAAGGTCCACTTCTATGATTTCCCCGTCGCGGTGTCGTTCTGGTTTTTTTTCCACCGGTTTTGGTTCTTTTGCCTTCACCACTTTCCGGAAATCATCGTCGGTAAGCTTATTTATTTCAGTATTCAAGAGGTTTTCCGTGATCTGAAAAATCATTGCATTCCGCTCGAAAAACAAATTGGAATAGAAACTTTTCTCCTTGTAGAATTTCACAGGATTCACTTTAAATTTTTTTGATACCGGCTGACGCTTTTCTGTATCCTCATCTTTAAAAAAGATAACATTGAAAAAGTATTCAGGTAAATCACTGATATCATTTTCGGCAATACTTTCCAGCAGCTTTTTTGAATTGGGCTGAACTGTTCCGTATTCCACCGTTTCATAAGCACCTTCGCTAAAGTGGGCATAATGAAAAAGCAGGGTAAAATTGCTATCGTTTACCAAAAAGAGTTCAATTTCGCCGGCCAGCGGATTTTTATCGTCGGTTGGTACAAAGCAAAAGTAGAAGTCGGGAGAATCTTTACCTTCAATAATTTCGCCTGTTTCTTCTTCTTCGTATTCTTCATCCTCCGTCTCTTCCTCAATTTGGGGCGCGGTAACCCTGTCGGGTTTATTTAAATCCGGGTCGCTCACATTTATCAGCTGCGAAACGGGATACGGAATTTCAAAACCATCCTCGTTCTCCACGTTTACCATGTTCTTCCCAATAAAACCGGTTACAATTCCTCCTCCAACGTCGTTTAAAAATTTAACCTTATCTCCTGTTTTTATCATATTCTCAAAATTTTTTACAAAAGTACAATATTTTTATCCATTCAATTTTTAAGCTATTTTTGCAGCCTCGTAAAAAAAAAGAGAATTGCACAAATTTCAAAAAATAAAAATAAGTGATTTCACGTATCAGCTGCCGGAGGAGCGAATTGCCAAATATCCGCTGAAAGAGCGGGATAATTCAAAGCTGCTTTTCTGGCAAAAAGGAAAGACGGAACAAACTGTTTTCAGGAATATTACAAGCTACCTGCCCAAAAATTCGCTGCTGGTTTTTAATAACACGCGGGTGATTCATGCGCGCCTTTTTTTCCGGAAAGAAACCGGGGCAAAAATTGAAATATTCTGCCTGGAACCGGTTTCACCAGCTGATTACCAGGTTGCTTTTCAGGAAAAAGAAAAAGTTACCTGGAAATGCATGGTGGGCAACTCTAAAAAATGGAAAAGCGGTGAATTGCATCGTGAGCTTGAGATAGACGGGAAATCAGTCATTTTGAAAGCCGGCAAAAAAGAACAGCAAGGCAATACGTTTTATATTGAATTCAACTGGAATGGCGGTTTTACGTTTGCTGAAATAATTGAAAAAGCGGGAGTGCTGCCCATTCCACCCTACCTGAACCGCGAAACCGAACCGGAAGATGAGCTCACCTACCAAACTGTGTATGCCAAAAACGACGGCTCGGTGGCAGCACCCACGGCCGGTTTGCATTTCACCCAAAGTGTGCTGAAAAACCTTGCTGAAAGAAATATTGAAACCGCCGAAATTACGCTGCATGTGGGAGCCGGAACATTTCAGCCGGTTAAGTCAGAAACCATCGACGGGCACACCATGCACCACGAGCAGGTTATAATTTCCAAAAGATTTATTGAAAAACTGCTTTCACATGCCGGAAAAATAATTGCCGTGGGCACCACTTCAGTGCGCTCACTGGAAAGTTTGTACTGGCTGGGACTGAAACTCGAAAAAAAAAGCCATCCGGGCGACATTCCGGAAGTTTTGCAGTGGGAACCTTATGAAAACGAGGCAACCATCGGCGTTGAAAAAGCACTGCAAAACATCCTGGATTTCCTGGGAAAAACCCAGCAGGAAACAGTACGTTTTTCAACACAAATAATTATTGTTCCGGGTTATGAATTCAAAATAATTGAAGGAATGGTCACCAACTTTCATCAGCCGCAAAGCACGCTGCTGCTGTTAATCAGTGCGTTTCTGGGCAACGATTGGAAACAGGTTTACCAGTTTGCACTGGATAATAATTTTCGGTTTTTGAGTTACGGCGACAGCAACTTATACCTGAGGTGAACAACCCCAAATTTAATCCTCAAATTTCAAATTGTTTTTGCCATATTTACATTACATTTTAAGAAGAAAAAAATGAGAATTTTAGAAAAACTTGAACCGCAACCTTTATTCAACTATTTCGAAGACATTTGCCAGGTGCCGCGCCCCTCGAAAAAGGAAGAAAAAATCAGGAAATTTCTGCTCGATTTTGCAGCTAAAAATAACCTGCCGGCAAAATCCGACAGTGCCGGGAATGTGTTGATTTCGAAACCAGCCAAGCCAGGCAGGGAAAATGCCCCCACAGTGATTTTACAAACTCACATGGATATGGTGTGCGAAAAGAACAGCGATAAAGTTTTTGATTTTGACAATGACCCTATTCAGCCACTGATTGAAGGCAACTGGGTAAAAGCCCATGGGACAACCCTGGGGGCAGATTGTGGAATTGGTATTGCCGCGCAAATGGCGGTTCTTACTTCAAACGAAATAAATCACGGGCCCATTGAATGCCTCATTACGGTGGATGAAGAAACCGGACTGACCGGTGCTTTTGCGCTCGAAAAAAATTTCATGACGGGGTCAATTCTTCTTAACCTCGATTCGGAAGATGAAGGCGAAATATTTATTGGTTGTGCCGGCGGGATCGACACGCTTTCTTATTTTACTTATGAATATGAAAATGTTCCCGATAACACAGTGGCTTACAAAATTTCTGTCACCGGGCTTCAGGGGGGACATTCAGGCGACGACATTCACAAAAACCGCGGCAATGCCAATAAAATTATAAACAGGTTTCTCTGGATTGCAGGTCGCGATTATGGAATGCGGCTAAATGAATTCGACGGCGGAAACCTGCGCAATGCCATTGCCCGCGAAGCCCATGCAAAAATTGTTGTTCCGGCAACTGAAAAAGAAGAATTTCTGAACACTTTTCAGCAACTGGTTTCCAATATAAAGTTTGAATTTAAATTTAATGAGCCCAAACTTCAGATAAAGGCAGAAAGTATTGAACTTCCGGAAACAGTAATCGATGAAGCAACACAGAAAAACCTGCTCAATGCGGTGTATGCCTGCCCGCACGGAATCTTAGAATGGAGCACGCGCATGGAAGGCATGGTTGAGACCTCTAACAACCTGGCATCGGTAAAATTTGTGGCGGGCAACAAAATAATGATTACCACCAGCCAGCGCAGCGAACTGGAAAGCCGCAAATATTATGTGGCCGAAATGGTACGTTCGGTTTTTGAAATGGCCGGTGCCGGGGTGAAACACACCGACGGCTACCCGGGCTGGACGCCGAACCCCGAGTCGGACATTCTGAAAATTACTGTGGATTCCTATAAAAAGCTTTTTGGCAACCAACCTATTGTGCGTTCCATACACGCCGGGCTTGAATGCGGACTGTTTCTGGAAAAATACCCGCATCTCGATATGGTTTCGTTTGGCCCCACCATTTTGGGCGCCCACTCGCCCGATGAGCGGCTCGATATTGAAACCACTTCCAAGTTTTGGAAACACCTGGTGGATATTCTGGAGCGGATTGATTAAAGAACAATAAGTTCCTCAATATTTTTATATGAATCGAGAAGTAATAAATTGGTTTTCATGGCTGACTATTTTTCTGTGCAGTTTACTCTTCCTGCGTATGTTTCTCTTTTTTGTGCCTGCGCTTGTGATGTCGCCTGCCGGTAATAAGGTCAACAATTACCCGCGTGCCCATGTCCATGGCAATATCCCTGAGTTTATCGGTTAAATTCTCAACTATATCGGCTGTTGAGCCGGCAATTTGTTTTTCGTAAAGTTTTTCCTGGTATTTAAGTTGCCTTTTCAGCATACTTAATTCACGCATATTTCTGACTGCCTTCATCTTAACTTTCTTTTTCCTGTTCGTCATCTTCAAATAGAATCTCCGAGAAATTACTGATTACGGAGTTGGTCACAATCTTTTTCCGGAATAAAAGAAAGCCGACAGCCACAATAATGAGGAAACCGCCTGCAATGAGCACCCCTTCAAAATAGTTGTGGTATGTTTGCCCGTACCAAACGGCAAAAGCCGCGGCAGCACAGCCTATTACCAGAGAAAACAGTAACGTAACCACAATCATGTTGAAGAGGTATGATATAGATCTGCTTACTTTTTCAAGAAGTGTAAGTTTTGCCAGGTCAATTTTTGCCTGGACATAACTTTTTACCGAACCATTCAGTTCGCCAATGTTTTTTGCTAAATCTTTGCTCATTGCAATTAATAAATTAACGGTTTACCAATCAGTTGAATAATAAAAAACTGATGCTATCAGGCTTTTTCAGTTTTAGCCGTATTTTCATTCACTTTGGCTTTTACTTTTTCTTCGGCTTCGTGAGCCTTGCCCCGCATTTCTTCCATTACTTCGTTTACCTGGTCTTTCAAACCGTCAACTTTTTCACTGATAGTATCGGTCATCTCCTGCGATACACTTTTCACTTTCTTAGAAATGTCTTTCCGGGTTTTTGAACCTTTGTCAGGTGCAATTAATATCCCGGTTACTACTCCAGCTGCCGTTCCGGCAACAAATCCCAATAATGCGTTTGCTGTTGATCGTTTCATAATTTCTACTTTTAAAATTGTTTATAATTAATTTTTATTTTCTCGCGTTAAACACTGTATTATGCTGGTTTAACTTCGCCTGTAATTATGAAAAAAACATTCCATTAATCCAGTGGAATTCCCCTCAAAACATAAAACACTAACTATCAAGAAATTGCACTTCGAGGGGATTTTTTATCAAAAAACATAATGTGTGAAGTAAATCCACAACCTGTGTAATTTGTGAACAACAATTGGGGAAAAGAGCAGGACCGGGAAGGCCGGGAAGGGCAACATTAAACGGAATTCCCGGTAATCAGGAACTCAATATAATTTTGGGGGATGGGTTTTTCCAGAAAGGCACTAACCACGGGGTATTGCATCACCTGATTGCGCAGTTTTTCTGTGTTGTTGCAGGTGCAAACGATTACTTCAGGTTTTTTCAGAAATGATTTCAGTTCCGATATTTTTTCAAGCGTTGAAGCCAGTTTTACACCTGATATTTTTTCGTCGAGAAGTATGTAATGCAGGTTCTTATTTTTTGCAATAATTTGTTTTTCAATAAAATGAAGTGCTTCCCTGAAGTCATTGAAAGGGAAAAAATACTTGTCGAGTTCTTTACTGCTCAGTACTTCTTCCTGCTGATGGAGAAAGGAAGAATCGGAGTCGATACAAAGGACCTTTTTTCGTTTTTGTTTCATCACCACTTCAATTTGATACTACCTTAAAAATCAATTACTATTCCAAAAAAAATAAGCGTTCATGAAAAAAGGTCACTCTTTCAATTTATAATTCTCTGCTTCTTCAATTATGGTATCGATTGCAGCCGCTGCTTTTTGGGCAAGCGGGGACATGGGGGCAAAGTTTTTTTGGTGCAGTCCCAGCTCTTCCAGACGGGTGAGATGGTTCACCAGGTTATGCAATTTAAAATAACGGAACGAAGGGATGGCTTTGTGTGCTTTTTGCCCCACTTCTTCCCAGTTTCCTTCACCGGCCAACCGGCGGATGCTTTTAGAGGTATCCTTTGCATTGTTTACAAACGTATCCATCATCTGGTTGAAAAAGGGTACGTTTCCACCGGTGGTTTTCATAAGATCAGAAGTATCGAAATGGTCGGTTTCATTTTCAGGAGTTTCACCACCCGTTTCTTTTTCAGCGCTTTTTATTTCCTGAACTTCGATATCGAGCAGGTTGCAAATTTTATTGTACAATTTGTCTTCCCTGAACGGTTTTAGAATATAATCGTCGAAGCCGCTGCTTAGGTATTTTTCGAGGTCTTTTTCCATCACATTGGCCGTAACAGCCAGCATTTTTACATGGCGGTTGGCATTTTCGGTGTTTTTCCTGATTTTCTTCACCACATCAACTCCCGAAAAATGAGGCATGTGGATATCGAGCAACACCACATCGAATGTTTCTTTTTCGAGCCACTGAAGCGCCTCGGCTCCATCGCGGGCAATTTCAAAATCAATTTCCCATCCGGATAAAATGGCTTCAGCCAGCAGCAGGTTGTTTTCATCGTCATCGGCATACAAAATGCGTTTGTCGCGCAGCAGGTTAAAATTCAAATCGTATTCCTTCGCCTTTTCAACTTTATCAGATTCCTTCGCCTTTACAAAAGGAATAACCACGGTAAATTCAGAACCTTTCCCCGGTTCGCTCTCCACATGCATCCGGCCATTGAGCAGCTCCACCAGTTTGCGCACAATAGTGAGTCCCAAACCGGCACCCTTGCGCATTTTTTCATTTTTCATACCCGGCTGGGCAAATTCATCAAAAATAGTATCCAAATCTTCTTTTGAAATCCCAATGCCTGTATCTTCCACTTCAAAGCGCAGGAACACTTTTTTCGAGGTACTTTTCTCACTAAAAACACGGACAGAGACTTTACCTTCATCGGTAAATTTTAAGGCATTCGCAGTTAGGTTAATTAAAATCTGTTTCATTCTGAACGGGTCGCCAATAACGACTTTGGGAACAGTTTTATCAATAATAAAATGAAACCCGATATTTTTTCCATCGGCCCTGAACCGGAGCGATTCTTTCACATTCTGCACCAGTTCGCGGGTGTTAAACGGCACTTCTTCAATAAATATTTTTCCCATGCCAAGTTTAAACAGAAAAAGCACCTCGTTGACCACCGACAGCAAATGTTCAGAAGATTTTGAAATGAGCTCGCTGAATTTTTTCTGTTGCGGCGTGAGCCCTGTTTTGTTGAGCAGCCCGGTAAATCCCACAATTGCATTAAGCGGTGTCCTGATTTCGTGGCTCATATTGGCCAGAAACACTGATTTGGCTTTGTCGGCATCTTCAGCCTCCCGCTTGGCCCTTATGAGATTTTTCTCCACCTCTTTTTCTTTGGTCACATTCTGCGAAATTAAAGCCCCGCCCACTACCTGTTTGTTAAGCCCGTAAACGGGTGTGGCACTCACAAAATACACCTCTTTTTTTATCCGCACTTCGCCTTCCGACACTTTGCCATCCAACGCGTTGCGGTAAAACGGGAAAAGGCGTTTCTGGGTTTTCTCGTCGAATACTTCAAAAAGTGTTTTCCCGGTCACGTCGGCATTGGAGAGTTTCATCTTCTCTTTTTCGCGGCCACCGGTAAGCACGTGCCTGAACTGGTTATCAAAAAGATAGACATCAATGTCGGGCAAATTTTCAAGCAGGATTTCGCGGTAATCTTCAAGGTCGGAAGGTGTTTCGTTAAAAAACAGCAGGCCGGCTGCCACTGCTTCCAGGCTATCGCCAAACGTAACTTTTTCGAGTAAAATATTAACAGGAAGCATGATTCCGTTTTTCGAAACAATATAGCTGTCGAACGACTGCGGCTCGTCGGTTTCCCATAAAAGCCCGGTACGCTCTTTTAACTGCACAAAATCTTCTTCGGCCATAATTGCATTAATTTTGGGAAGCCGCTCTGGGTTTCGCCGCCCAAAAACATTTTCCATGGCCCCAACGAATCTAATAATATTGAATTCTTTGTCGAAGTACAATACCGCATCCTGCCTGGCACCTTGTTTTTCCGGCTTGAGCTCTCCCGTGTATATATCGAGCCGTGCAGTTTTCAGCTTGTGGCTCAGCAAATCGAGCGATTTGTCCAGTTCCACCAGCTTTTTCAAATCGGCATCTTTTTCGCGGAGTCCCGATATCAGTCGCGAAATTTGTTCCAGGTGTTTATTCAGATTTTCTTCCATTCATCAGCAATTAGTTGCGGCAATTTAAATGAACAACGTCATTTATAAAATGCTTAAAGGTAGCATGTAACCCGAAAACCACAAAAAAGAAGCCACAAGAAAAATCGGCAGATTGCTTGCGAATTGCAGCGCATTGGAGTAATTTGGCGGGTAGTAATTCAAGATAACAACTAAAAAAAATAAAAATGAATTACCGGATCAACCTGCTTTTCTCCCTAACCGCACTTGTATTTTTAACTTTTCTGACAGCAAGCTGCAACAACACCAATTCAAAAGCAGAAAACAAATCGGCCGAAACTCCTGAGGAACTGCCGCAGGGCTGGATTTCGCTGTTTGACGGCGAAACGCTCGATGGCTGGGAAATCACGCAGTTTGGCCCTCATGGCCCGGTAAATGTTTCGGAAGGAAACCTCGTGCTGGGAATGGGCGACGGTTGCACCGGTGTAACCTGGACCGGTGATTTTCCGCGTATGGACTACGAAGTGTCGCTGGAAGCCAAAAAGGTTTCCGGGCACGACTTTTTTTGCGGAATGACATTCCCGGTAGATACCAGCTACTGCTCGCTCATAGTAGGTGGCTGGGGCGGCCCGGTTGTTGGGCTTAGCTCAATCGATGGCGTTGATGCCTCGGAAAATGAAACCAAAATCCTGAAAAAATTTGAACAAGACACCTGGTACCACATCCGCTTGAAAGTTTCGCCCGGTAAGATTGAAGCCTGGATAGACGACGAAAAGCTTGTTGATTTTGAAACCGCCGGCCACAAACTATCCATCAGGCCCGAAGTTTACCTTTCGCGTCCGTTCGGAATCTGCTCATGGGTAACCACTGCTGCACTGCGCAACATCAGGCTGAAAACGGAAGATTAAAGAAAAATCCCCTCGCCCACTCCGATGGGCAGGTCGAGCCAGAACCAAATAAAGAGCAATGCCACCCACATTATAAACAGCACAACCGCGTAGGGTACGAGCAGCGAAAGAATGGTACCGATGCCAATGTTTTTATCGTATTTTCTGACCCAACCAATCAGTAGCGGGAAATAGACATACAACGGACTGATAGCGTTGGTGATGGAGTCGCCCACACGGTACATCAGCTGAATAAAGGCCGGATTATAGTCAAGCTGCGACAGCATAGGAATAAAAATGGGCGCAAAAATGGCCCACTTGGCCGAGCCGCTGCCAATAAATATATTCAGGAATGCAACCAAAATCATATACAACGTAAACATCAGCGGGCCGGTTAATCCGCTCGATTGCAGGAACTCTGCCCCGTTAATGGCCAGAATGGTATCCAGGCGGCTCCAGCTAAACAGGTTGATAAACTGGGCCACAACCAGCATGAGCACAATGTATCCTGAAAGATCTTTCATCCCCTGCTCCATGAACTTGAGCAGGTCGTCGGGCTTTTTAATGCTGCCTGTAATTTTGCCGTAAATGTAGCCGGGAATGGCAAACATAAAAAAGAGAATGGGTACCAGTCCGCGTAAAAAAGGCGATGGCACAATCCCTCCTGTCTCCTGGTTACGCAACGGCGCGTTTGGCGGAACAAGCAGGGCAACAATAACCGATACATAAATTAAGGTGGCCAGCCCGGCATAGCGCAATGCTTTTTTCTCGGTAGCAGAAAGTTTTGGAGGCTCATCGAAGGATTGAACAGCGGCATCGCCCACAGAAAAAGCGCTGCACCGCGGAATGGTAAACCGTGAAGCCACAAAGGCACCGCCCACCCCGAGCAACAGCGTGGACACAATCATGAAATACCAGTTGGCTGTGGCACTCACTTCGGCACCAGGGTTAAATTGCTGAACTACTTCGGTGCTGATACCGGCCAGAAGCACATCGGTTCCGGCAATAAAAAAATTGGCGGTGAAGCCGGCAGTTGCACCGGCGTAACCTGCAATGAGGCCCGCAACCGGATGCAGCCCCATTTGCGAAAAAATTAACGCTGCAATGGGAGGCACAATTACCACCCCGGCATCGGAACCAATATTACCACATGCCCCGATGATAAAAATAACAGGCAAAACAATTTTACGCGGAACAGCAAATGCCATGGTGCGCATAATTATGGTAAGCAATCCGCTCCGCTCGGCCACAGAAACGCCCATCAGCATTACCAGCACCAGTCCCAGCGGGGCAAAATGGGCAAAATTAGTTACCATCTCTTCGAGAAAACGCCGCAGCCCCCACCCCGATACCAGGTTTTTGGGCACAACGGTTTCGCCCGTTCCGGGGTCAATCGCGCTGATGCCGCTAAAGGCTGCTATGGCGCTTAAAACAATAATTATAACGGTAATCCATACAAATAACCAGAACGGGTGAGGCAGTTTATTGCCCATAACTTCAATCCACCTCAATACACCTGTACTTTGGGGTGGTTCATCCCTTTTAGTTTCTTTGGTTTGCTTTGCCATATTAAATTTTTGTTTTGCTAAAAATAATAATGTGGCACAAAATCGGTTATTTTTTCTTAACCGGAAAATGATAACAGACTTTTTAGGCGGAACTTGTTTTAATCTTCAATATTTTATAGATTTATTGCATTGAAAATTAAAAAACAACCGTTGAAAAACCAACCGAAAATAACACTCAGCACTGCAACACACCGCCAACAAACGGTAGTTAAGGTTGAATTTGCTTACAACCGTGAATTGATTGACGAGCTGAAAGCCCACACTAACGCCCGCTGGAGCGCCAACATGAACTGCTGGTACATTCCGAAAGACAAATTTGTATTGGGCGAATTTTTCACTGCCATGAAACCGGTGGCATGGATTGACTATTCGGGGTTGAAAAATCAAAATTCGAAGCAACCCCAAAAAAGCACCGGGAGAAATTACAGTCCGGCCTCGATGAAAAAGCGAATTTCGAGTGAAACCCGGGAAAAAATTGATGATTTTAAAAAATGGTTAGAACAGGGTCGATATGGTGAAAATACGGTAAAAACCTACACCCATCAGCTCGAAATTTTTTTCGGATATTATTCAGACATCCAGCCGGAGAATATAACAACACAACATATCACATCATTCAATAGCGAGTTTATTCTGAAAAACAACCTGAGCGCCACATTTCAGAACCAGACCATAAGCGCATTGAAAAAGTTTTACAGTTACAACTATAATCGCAACCTGGAAGCTGAGAGTTTAGAGCGGCCACGAAAATCGCATGCGTTGCCCAAAGTGATGGATAAAAAAGACTTGAAAAAGTTTTTTGAAAGTATTAAAAACACCAAACACAAAATAGCTTTTGAAACGATTTACGCATACGGTTTACGGCGAGGCGAGTTGCTGAACCTAAAATTACAGCACATCGATACAAAGCGCGGAATGATTTCTGTTATAAATGCAAAAGGTAAAAAGGACCGTTCGCTGCCTATAAGTAAAAGATGGCTCGAAAAGGTTAAAACCTATTACCATACCTACAAACCCAATACCTATTTTATTGAAGGCCAGTATCCGGGTAAAAGTATAACAGCCGGAAGTTTGCAGAAAGTTTTTGAGCGTGCACTGGCGGACAGTAAAATAAACAAACCCTATACGATTCATTGCCTGAGGCACAGTTTTGCCACCCATTTACTTGAAAATGGTACCGATTTACGATATATTCAGGAGTTGTTGGGACATAAATCCTCGAAGACTACTGAAATTTATACCCATGTAAGTAAAGAGAGTTTAAAAAACATTAAAAATCCGTTTGATGATATGGAAATATAAAATAAGAAAGGTTGACAATACTTCCAACATAAAGAAATATTGTATAGCTTTGGATCACAGACAACGTAGTTGAACGAAACCGCCTCTG
>NZ_JBSQIC010000089.1:0-15821 GCF_055108615.1 Tangfeifania sp.
ACAAGGATTGAAACTGCACTTCTGTAACAAAATGATGAAAAAGGAACCTACTTCAGATTCCGATTCCAGCAAAACAAGGATTGAAACAAGAAGTCCGAGGGATTCATCCAAACACGATTCAAACTTCAGATTCCGATTCCAGCAAAACAAGGATTGAAACTACAAAAAAAATAAAATCATGAGTGAAAAAATTTACTTCAGATTCCGATTCCAGCAAAACAAGGATTGAAACATTTTTCGTCGTAATTTTTCCATCTCAGTTTCCCGTCTTCAGATTCCGATTCCAGCAAAACAAGGATTGAAACTTTAATTCTTTTGTACCCTCGGCTTTTTATGCACTCTTCAGATTCCGATTCCAGCAAAACAAGGATTGAAACGGTTGAAAACCGCTGCTACCGAAACCACCATTTTCGCTTCAGATTCCGATTCCAGCAAAACAAGGATTGAAACTTACAGTTCAGGTTGACGGAGTGGCTGCAAGTATGGCCTTCAGATTCCGATTCCAGCAAAACAAGGATTGAAACGATCCAACAGTATTGAAGCCATTATTAACGAACTTGCTTCAGATTCCGATTCCAGCAAAACAAGGATTGAAACTGGCTTATCAAAACTGGCTCAACGACAACGACCCCCTTCAGATTCCGATTCCAGCAAAACAAGGATTGAAACTTGTAAACGATAAAAATGAAGACGGCACAATTCGCACTTCAGATTCCGATTCCAGCAAAACAAGGATTGAAACTTTCAAGTGTTTGTTTGTGAATGGCTAATAATCCCCTTCAGATTCCGATTCCAGCAAAACAAGGATTGAAACTATAAAACATTAAATACTATATATTGGCAAATATGCTTCAGATTCCGATTCCAGCAAAACAAGGATTGAAACTCGGGGATGGAAGGATTCTCCAGCGATTGGGTAAAACTTCAGATTCCGATTCCAGCAAAACAAGGATTGAAACGCGCCTGAGAACCACATAAACACCGCCTGC
Source organism: Tangfeifania sp. (assembly GCF_055108615.1). NCBI lineage: Bacteria > Pseudomonadati > Bacteroidota > Bacteroidia > Marinilabiliales > Prolixibacteraceae > Tangfeifania > Tangfeifania sp. The sequence continues at coordinate 990 of NZ_JBSQIC010000089.1, forward strand.
TTAAAACTTCAGATTCCGATTCCAGCAAAACAAGGATTGAAACCTTCTTTCGTTAAACAGGCGGATAATGCCTTCTTCCTTCAGATTCCGATTCCAGCAAAACAAGGATTGAAACTGCTGCAATAACCACCGTCGCTGGGCAATAATGCCCTTCAGATTCCGATTCCAGCAAAACAAGGATTGAAACTTCAAAAATAATGAACTCCTTAACTGGGGTATTTTCCTTCAGATTCCGATTCCAGCAAAACAAGGATTGAAACATCTGTACAGATGCGATTAATCGCGTCTCCCCGGAAATTAATTTTGTTTTCGTTAATTGTTATCTTGTGGCAATACTTTAAAACATTAATTTTAATGCCTTTCCGAAAAGACATAATTGCATTGGTAAAATAACAGTAAATTCAAATGGAGCAAAAAAACGAAGATGTAAAACAACTGGTTACCACCTATTGCAAAAACCACCTCGATGAGAACTATTTAAAAATATGCACGAAAGTGTTTACTGATTTGCTCAAAAAAGATAAACTCATTTTTAAAAGAGGCAAAACTGAAATTTGGTCTGCTGCTATCGTTTGGGCGGTTGGAAGCGCAAACTTTCTAAGCGACAAATCTTTTGAACCCTACGCAGCCCTGAATGATGTTTGCGGTTTTTTTAACGCCAATTCCTCGTCGGTTGGGCAAAAATCAGGAAAAATTAAGGAAATCCTTGGCATTAATGTTTTCAATCCCGAATACAGGTTGCCCGGCTCTGAAGTTGGAGAATTCCTCGATTCGCTGACTATGACCGATGACGGGATAATCATTCCCGGCGATAGGCTGGATGATGATCCGCTTGATGATTCAGACAATATTGAAGTAGAAGAAAATGCCTCGCCCGAATATTACCTGGTATTTTTCAAACCCGAAAGAAAAGTGGCAAGGGCACTTTATTATCAGCTCGAGTACCAGCTAAAACAATTTCTCGGAAAAGACGAAATATACATCAAATCTGGAATCACCGAAAGCGGCTATTTCAGGTTTCTGTTTTTTGGATGGTGGGATGCCATGGAAAAAATTCAGGCATATTGTGAAAACACAGATTTTTTCATTGCGGAGATTTATTGCAGCGACGATGTTGAATCACTGGAGGATACTGAAATAAAATGAACCGGGTTAAAAGTTTCACTAAAAATTTCCGGTTTAGCCCGCACCATCTTTTTCATTATTTTTACCCGAAATTCTGAATTATGACAAAACTGGTTTTTGCTACAAATAATCCGCACAAATTAAAAGAATTACAGGCTATTTTGGGCGATGAGTTTGAATTACTCGGCCTGAAAGATATTGGTTGCACCGAAGACATTCCGGAGGACCAGCCCTCACTCGAAGGAAATGCCCGGCAAAAAGCATTCTATGTTTACGATAAATTTGGGTATGACTGTTTTGCCGATGACACCGGCCTGGAGGTTGAAGCATTGAATAATGAACCCGGGGTATTTTCGGCAAGGTACGCTGGAGAGGAAAAAAATCCGCAGGCCAACATGGACAAGCTTTTGGAAAATATGGCCAAAATAAAACACCGCAATGCACGTTTTAGAACCGTGATTTCACTTGTTGTCAACGGAGATGAAATGCAGTTTGAAGGAATTGTGGAAGGTGAAATTACACGGCAAAAGCAAGGCGATTCAGGTTTTGGATACGACCCTGTTTTTTTGCCCGAAGGATTTACCAAAACATTTGCTGAAATGGATCTGGAACAGAAAAATAAAATCAGCCACAGGGGCAGGGCCGTTCAAAAACTGGTTAACCACCTAAAAAAAACAGAACAAAACAAGTAGAAAAGGAATGCGAAAACTCTTGCTTTCAATCGTTATTTTTTCAATTGTTTTTCAATTGAATGCGCAGCGCCGGCAAGGCAGCTGGCAGGATTACCTTTCCTTTTCAAATGCTACCAAAATTGCTGTAGCCGGCTCAAAAATCTATTGCGCCACCGAAGGCGGGCTCTTTTATTACGACCGCGACGACAACAGCATCCAGAAATTTTCGGGGGTGAACGGATTGACCGATTTCGGCATTCAAACCATTGCATGGAACGAAAACAGCGAGGTGCTGGTAGTGGCTTATAAAAACAGTAATATCGATTTGATTACCGAGTCGGGCGTGGTTAACCTTTCCGACATCAAGCGCAAACAAATTACGGGAGATAAGAATATTTACAACATTTCATTTTCTGAAGATGAAGCCTACCTTTCTTGCGGATTTGGTGTTGTGGTGTTAAACCTTGAAAGGCAGGAAGTAAAAGATACCTATTTTATTGGCGAAGGTGGTGCAATGATCCAGGTGAACGATGTGGAGGTGTTTGAACAAAATATTTATGCTGCCACAAACGAAGGACTGTTAAGAGCTGATTTGACAAATCCCAATTTGCTCGACTACCGAAGCTGGAACAAGGTGGAAAACATACCAAATTTTAACGGAAGGTTTACCCATCTGGCCGTTCACGCCAGTGTATTGCTGGCCAACTACACTCCCGAGAATGTTACTCACAGTGAATTTTACCGCTTTAACGGACAGGACTGGCAGCGCTATCTGCATGGTGTTTATTTTGCAGATGATGTAATGGTAAACCACGGGATGATGACCCTTTCCGGCCGATCAGAATTTTATGTTATTGACGAAAACTTATCCGTTTCTGCAAGAGTAAAATCATACCGTTTGAAAGGAGAAGAAGTGTCGCCAATCAGGCCCCGATGTGTGGGCGTGGCACAGGATGGTTCGTACTGGGTTGCCGATTATGAAAACGGGCTGATCAAAATTGCATCTGAAAATCATGAATCGGTTTTTCCCAACGGCCCGATGGACAACCGGATTTTTTCGCTCTACACCAACGATGGAGACTTGTGGGTAACTCCCGGAGGAAGAAGCGATTCATGGAGTAACATCTGGCAAACGCCCAGGTTTCAGTTATTGCGCGAAGGACAATGGAATTATTTCACTCCAAAAGATTATCCGGAGCTGGATGGTTTTTATGATATTGTGGATATAAAGGCAAATCCGGCAAATCCGGATCATATTTTTGTAGCCAGCTGGGGCGGCGGATTGCTCGAGTTTGAAAACGGGCAATTGGTCAACCGTTTTACTAACCAGAACAGCCCGCTCGAAACGGCCCTTCCCGAAAATCCCACTCAACCTTACGTGAGAATTGGCGGCATTGATTTCGACTCGGAAGGGAACCTGTGGATGACCAATTCTGAAGTGGCCAAAAATCTGGTGAAGCTCACCCTTTCGGGAGAATGGGAATCAATTACACTGCCCGAAGTGGCCAACAACCGCAATATTGGCCAGGTTTTGGTTACCGATAACGACGATAAATGGATCCTTGTGCCCCGCGGACACGATGCCTACGTGGTTGACAAGTCGGGAACACAGAAAAAACGATTGCTTGTCACTTCCTATTTCAACAATGGCGTTTTTGAAGAATTTAAGCGGATGAACGATGTTTACTGCATTGCAGAGGATTTGGATGGAGCCATCTGGATTGGCACGTCAATCGGCGTGGCGGTTTACAACAATCCCAACCGGATTTGGGATACAGAGGATTTTTATGCCATCCGTCCAAGTCTCGACCTGAACGACGGGCTTTTTCACCCACTGCTGGAAACCGAAACCGTAACAGCCATTGCTGTGGATGGTGCCAACCGAAAATGGCTGGGTACGCGTAGTTCGGGCGTTTATCTTGTTTCAGAAAACGGGGAACATGAAATCATGCATTTTACCAGTGAAAACAGTCCGTTGTTTTCCGATAATATTATGGATATTGCCATCAACCAGGTTTCCGGCGAAGTGTTTATTGGCACCAGCGAGGGGTTAATTTCGTACCAGGGCGATGCCATTGCAGGGAAAAAAGCCTACGCCAATGTGTATGTGTATCCAAATCCTGTTCGGGAAACATACGATGGCCCGGTTACCATTACCGGTTTGGTGGAAAACACCGACGTGAAAATTACCGATATCAGTGGCAACCTGGTTTACCAGGGGACATCGCTGGGTGGCCAGGCCGTGTGGAACGGCAAAAACCTGAACGGCAACCGCGTAAAAACCGGCGTTTACCTTGTTTTCTGTAACGATGAATACGGCGAAGAAACGCACATTGAAAAATTACTTTTTATCAATTGACAACTTTAAACTTTAAATTGTCAAATGCTTGTCTCTACTGAAGGAATCATTCTGCATTATTTGAAATACGGTGAAAACGCTGTCATTGTAAATATTTATACAAAGGAATTTGGCCGGCAGGCTTATATGCTGAATATTTCACGCAGCAGGAAAGCAAAAGTTAAATCCAATATTTTACAATCGCTCTTTCTGGTCGATTTGGTGGCCTACCAAAAAGATTCCCGCGAAGTGCAGCGTATTAAAGAAATTAAAAACCAGCCCGTTTATCAAAACATTCCGTTTGATGTAACGAAATCGACACAGGCCATATTTCTTGCCGAAATGTTGTCAAAAACCCTGCGCGAACAGGAGAGTGCGCCGGAAATGTTCAGTTTCATTCAAAACTCACTGCTGTTTTTCGATTTGGCAGATGAGGGAATTGCCAATTTCCACCTCTGGTTTTTGTTCCGGCTTACTGAATACCTGGGATTTATGCCCGACACAAAAAAGACCGGCTTCGAAGGCTGGTTCGATATGCGCAGTGGAGCTGTGGTGCCATTTGAACCTTCTCACCCGTTTTTCTTTCACAAAGAGGCTACTGAAATGTTGGGAAGCCTGGCATCGCTTAAAATTCAGGAAATAGGCAAATTAAAAATATCCCGGAATTTACGGGGCTACCTCACCTCGAAATTGGTGGAATACTACCAGTTGCATTTTGAACACCTGGGCAAAGTAAAATCGTTGAAGGTGTTGCACGAGATTTTCAGCCTCTGAAAATAAAAGCTTCGTACGTATATATTTCGGCTTCCATCCAGCCGTTCCAGCCCAGGCCGGCCTTGTCGCGCGCGCAATGGCCCAGAAATTCTTCGAGACTCCAACCGGTTTTTTTGGCCACCTGTGGAAGAAAGGTTCCCGAGTTCATTCCTTTTTTAATGTAAATGCCATGTTTTCCAAGTTCAATTTCTTCGGATGAATCGATTTTTTGCAGTGGCGACAATACCGAGATTTCCAGTTCCGTATCGGCGATTTCGTCGGGCTGAAGGTTTTTGAAACGGTGGTCGCAAGCTGCAGAAACGGCCATTCGCTGAATCAGGTCGTTCAGGGTTTCTTCTTGTGCAAAATTACCGATGCAGCCACGCAGTTCTCCCTTAACGTAAATGCTCACAAAAACGCCTGCCTGGCTGTTCAATATTCCGTTGGTTTGAGGAGGATCAGGCTGACTGCGTTTGTCCGTTTCCAAAAACTTTAGTATTGAATTTCTGGCTTTTTCGAGCAACTCTTTTTGGTCCTCTTCTGAAACCTGAAATGTCATATCTTTGGGGTAAACTGCCAGTGCCCAGTAACCCACAACACACGATTTGTCTCCGTAGGGTGCGGAATCACCGGAGTTGCTGTAGTCAATTTTTTTGTATTCCAGTTTTTTGTTTTGGGTTAAGTAAAGTAGCGTTAATACCGAGGTCCAGCCACAAAGTGAGGTAGCCAGGTTATCAATGCGTTTTTTCTTATTTTCTTCAATAACCTGTAGCAATTCCCGGGGAGTGTTGGTGCAGATGGCTTCTGCGGTTTCCAAATCATTTTCAATGGCATCGTTGTATTCAGGATAATGCGAAAAATCGGTACTGATGACAAATAGGTTCTCTGGCGTGAAATAAGGAGAAAGTGTTTTTGCAATTTTTTCAGCGTCATCCGGGTTGTTTGTTCCCAAAACAATGGGAACCAGCAAAAAATCGTTTTTCAGTTGATATTGAAGAAGTGGAAGCTGCACTTCGAGGCTGTGTTCGTACTCATGGGCTTCGTTGTATTCGCGGAAAATTTCATCTGATTTTATCAGTTCACTTGCCAGTTCAGTATCAACTTTTAATTCTCCCAATGGAGTTTCGTAGTTGCCGGTGCTGAAAACTGCTGCTCCGCCAAAAGTAACCTGATGGCTCGAGGCCAACACAAAGACCCTTTTAAAATATGCATCTTGCGAAATTTGGTTGAAAGCTGACGCAGCTGTTTTTCCGCTAAAAACATAACCGGCGTGGGGCGCAATAATGGCCCGTGGTTGTTGGTTGTTTGATTTTGGCCGGGCTGCTGCAAAGAGTTCTTTCAGTTGGTTTTTTAAGGCGTTATTCGAGCCGGGATAAAATTTTCCGGCAAAAGCAGGGGCCCTGTTTTTTTTCTTCTGAAACGGAATGTGTTCCATGTTTTTTTACTTTTTATAATTGAGTTGATTCCTGTTATGGTTTTTTACGCACATTTTTCCAATTCGTTTGAAAACATTTTCCAGGAAGAAATACTCACCAAAGGAATTTGTAATTATTGACTTTTATTTTGACGAAGGTCAGTTGTGGATAAAAATTTTACACAAAATGCTGCTACCCATTCGTTTTTTTCCTTTAAATTGGATTGAATTTTAAAAATATTTGAGATGAAACCAAATAGGAAATGGCTTTTTTTGTTGTTTATAATTGTGGTGGGAATTATGGCGACAGGCTGTGCTACACATTCACCCGAAGAGATTGCTGACCCTCCCGGTTTCCTTTATGGGCTGTTGCACGGGTTTATTATCTTTTTTAGTTTTATTATCAGCTTGTTTACTGATTATGAAATTTATGCGTTCCCCAATTCAGGTGGCTGGTATAACTTTGGCTTTTTGCTGGGCGTAATGTTCTTTTTTGGAGGCGGTGGTGCCGGGGCAAAAAAAAGAAGACGCTAATGCTGTTTCCTGCGGTTGCAAACAATTGCCTGTGCAAAACTTACTTCTTTTAAAACAATAAAAGGGGGTGGTTTTACGTATATTTGCCATGTGAATTTATAAACTATCTGAAAACCTGGGAGCTTTAATATTTCTTTGGTTTTGGCATGATAAAAAAATGAACAGAAAAATGAAAAAAATAGTATTTTTTGCATTGGTTGCAGCACTTGCATTAGGCGGTTGTAAATCGAAAAAACAGTTGGCACAATCGCAATATACTTCTGACCCCACAGAACAATCAAAAGTGTTTACAGTTCCGGGTGACGATGAAGCCCGTGAACAGCAGGAAACAGTTAAAGAGCCTGAAACAACAGCTCCGGCTGAGCCTGAAAAACCCATTGCGGTTAGGAAAGAGCAGGTGAGTTTTACCTCGCAGGATGACAGAACAAATAACGAGAGCAACACATTTTTTGTAATTTTGGGTTCATTCAGCAACCTTAACAATGCTAAAAATTACCGCGAAGATTTATTAAATCAAGGCTTTACGCCAATTATTTTACACAGCGAAACAGGCTATTACCGCGTATGTGTAAATTCTTATCAGAATGAAACAGATGCCCGTAGCCGGGTAGCTCAAATACGTCAGACCTATCCGAAATATTCAGATGTCTGGCTGTTAATTAAAGATTAAGGCTTGTAAATCAAAAAAATGAAAAGTCGCTGTTGAGCGGCTTTTTTTTTGCTTTTTTTCAGCCTTGCTCTACACCGCTGTTTTTAAAATTTGCACCTCCCTGGAGTTTATCCTTTTTAAAATGAACATTTTGTAGAAAATGAGTATTACATTTGTAATCCATTTTTGAATAAAGTACTTATACTACACAATATGAACAACGATAAAAAAAAGCAAATGCTGCTCGATCAGCGTTACCTGAAAATGGCCATGATATGGTCGCAGAATTCTTACTGTAAACGCCGCCAGGTGGGCGCATTGCTTGTAAAAGAAAAGATGATAATTTCTGACGGATACAACGGAACTCCGTCGGGTTTTGAGAATATTTGCGAAGATGAGAATAACCACACCAAACCTTACGTTTTACATGCCGAGGCCAATGCCATTACAAAAGTGGCCAAATCGAACAACAGCAGCGACGGTGCCACACTTTATGTTACTTCGTCGCCTTGCCTTGAGTGTTCAAAACTTATAATCCAGGCCGGGATTAAACGCGTGGTTTTTACCGAGAGCTACCGGCTCGACGATGGCATAAACCTGTTGAAAAGAGCAAATGTTGAAGTGGAACAAGTGGAACTGGAAAAAATTAAAGGTGTAAATGAATAAGAAAACAATTATTATAATTCCCTTGCTGATTGCCGTTTCGGTAGCAGCAGGTATTCTCATTGGAAATTTACTGAAACAAAACAGCCAGCCTGCATTTAACCCCATGAGTTATGGCAATACCAACAAGCTGACTACAATACTCGAGTTAATTGATAAAGGTTATGTTGACAGCGTAAATACAAATGAAATTATTGAAAGTACTATTCCTGAAATATTAAATGAACTCGACCCGCATACGGCCTATATTCCCGCTGAACACATGCAGGAAGTGCGGGAAGAAATGCAGGGGAATTTTTCAGGTATCGGCGTTCAGTTTTCCATTCAGGAAGACACAGTGCGCGTTATTGAAGTAATTTCCGGAGGCCCGTCAAGCAAAGTAGGTATTTTGCCCGGCGACAGGATTGTGCGGGTAAATGATTCGCTGATTGCAGGAGTTGATGTGGAAAACAATACCGTAATGGAATTGCTGCGCGGCGAAAAGAGCTCGAAAGTAACTGTGGGTGTCATCAGAAAAGGTGCCGATGAAGAACTGGAATTTGAAATTACCCGCGACGATATCCCGCTGTTCAGTGTGGATGTGTCTTATATGATTAACCCGGAAACCGGATTCATTAAAGTGAGCCGTTTTGCAGAAACAACCTACGATGAGTTTATGAACGGCATGCAAAAACTAAACGGTGCCGGGGCCAAAAAAGTAATTGTCGATTTACGGCAGAACCCGGGCGGATCGCTGCAGGGAGTTTTAAAAATTGTGGATGAATTTCTCGATAAAGGAGAACCCATTCTTTATACCGAAGGAATTAATCAACCGCGAAAAACTTACAATGCATCAGGCAGAAATTCATTGTCGGATGTGGAAGTTTATGTTTTAATAGATGAATTTTCAGCTTCTGCCAGCGAAATTCTTGCAGGCGCACTGCAGGATAACGACCGCGGCATTGTTATTGGCCGCCGTTCGTTTGGCAAGGGGTTGGTGCAGGAACAAATCCCACTGATGGACGGTTCCGCACTAAGGCTCACAGTGGCCCGTTTTTATACGCCAAGCGGCAGGTGCATTCAAAAATCGTACGAAGAAGGAAACGAAGAATATTTCAATGATTTGTATGCCCGTTTTAGCCATCGGGAGCAGTTGGTGGCCGACAGTATTAACTTTAACGATTCGCTGAAATATACAACCAGTTCGGGGCGTACCGTTTATGGCGGCGGCGGAATAATGCCCGATATTTTTGTACCAATGGACACTACCGGCAATTCAGAATATTACAATAAAATTTACCGGAAAGGTTTGATTTACACCTTTGCATACGCCTATGCCGACAGGAACCGCGAAGCACTTTCGCGGTTTTCTGAAGCCAGCGAGTTCGACAATTACCTGGCCAATCAAAATATCCTGAACGAGTTTGTGGAGTATGCAACAGAAAAGGGGATTCAGAAAGATGCTGCAGGGCTGAAAGAATCAGAAAGAATAATCAGTACGCAGTTGAAGGCCTATATTGCACGAAACATTATTGGAGAAGAAGGGTTTTATCCCATCATCAGCCAGATTGACAATACACTTTTGAAGGCCATTGAAATTGCAGAGAAAAATCTATTGGTTGAAAATCTGACCCAGCCGGATACGCCTGTTGAATAGTTTTTTATTTTGAAATATCGAGCATCCGTTGAATCGGAAGCCGTGCTTTTTCAATTACTTCGGTTGGCAAAGTAACTTCGGGCTGCTCGTGTTTCAGGCATACATACAATTTTTGAAGGCTGTTGAGCTTCATGTAGGTACAGTCGTTACATCCGCAGGTTGAATCAACCGATGGTGCCGGGATGAAAATTTTATCGGGGCACTCCTTTTTCATCTGGTGCAGAATGCCGCTTTCGGTGGCCACAATAAACTTTTCGGCCGTGCTGCTTTTTACGTAATTTAAGAGCGAAGTGGTAGAACCAATATGTTTGGCCAGCAGCAAAACGGGTTTTTCACATTCCGGATGGGCAATGAACTCCGCTTCCGGATATTTGTCCATCAGCTCAATTATTTTTTCCAGGGAATACTGCTCATGCACCATGCAGGCACCGTCCCACAAAACCATGTTACGCCCGGTAATGCTGTTGATGTAATTTCCGAGGTTTTTATCAGGTGCAAAAATCAGCTTTTCGTCTTCCGGGAAACTTTCCACTATTTTTTTGGCATTGGCCGATGTGCAAACAATGTCGGACATGGTTTTAAGGGCTGCAGTAGCATTTACGTAGGTAATGACTTTATGCTCGGGGTACTTTGCCTTAAATTCGGCAAAGGCTTCTGCCGGGGCCGACTCGGCCAGTGAGCAGCTGGCTTTCAAATCGGGAAGAATCACTTTTTTCCCGGGATTGATAATTTTTGCAGTTTCGGCCATAAAATGCACGCCCACAAATACTATCATATCGGCATCGGTTTTTGCCGCAGCCTGTGCCAACCCAAGGCTATCGCCCACATAATCTGCTATATCCTGAAGTTCTCCTTCCACATAAAAATGACTGAGGATAACTGCATTTTTCTCTTTCTTTAAGCGATTGATTTCTTCCGTAAGTTTAATTTTCGGATCGATTGGTTCATCAATAAATCCTTTCTCTTCCAACATTTGATCAATCTGAAACTGTTCCATTATAAATCTCCTGAGTGTACTGTTAAACAGAGCGCAAAATTACTAAATCTTTTAAAAAAACACCTTTCAGTTTTTAATTGTTTGTTTTTGGAGCAAAAAAAAAGGCCGCCTCGGTTTTGAGACAGCCCCTTTTTATTAAACTAATAATGGAGTAATATCACATTTTATTCTGCACTTACGTGGCTGAAATAAAAAGTTGGTGAAAGTTCAATTGTTGTTCCGTAGGTGATCTTCGGTCCAATTACTGTTAGTGTGTCACCAACTTTAAGGCCTTTGGCAGCTATTATCCCTTTTCTATCATCGCCACTTGCACCCCAACCTGGGTAGCAACCATATACAACAATTTGGCTATCACCGTCTTTTAGAATAAGATTACCATACGACTCATTCGTAATTTCTGCAATTTCGCCGGTTACCATATAGTAAGTATCCGGATCGTCAGGTTTTGTCAGCACTTCGGCGATAGTAGCTTCGGCTACAGGAATCACGCTTTCCAAAACGGCATCACCAACTTGAGGAGAGCCGTTGTAGGCGGAACGTTCTCCAACAATTGTAATGATGTCACCCACTTTTAAATCTTTGTCCTGGAAATCTTCAATACCATACACAAAAGTTTCACCAGAGAAATCACGTATGTCTAAATTGCCATATGTAGTATTGCTAATATCGGTAATAACACCTGCCAAACGATATTTAGTACCGCCAACTTCGGCTGCAAGAAACTCTTCAATAGTAGCTTCAATGATTGCCCCTTTTTGACTAATAGTTGTTTCTGTGCTATACTCTTTTTCACCATCGGTAGTACGGAATGTGAGCGTAGTTCCACGGTCTCCACCGGTATTGGCAGCGGCATTGAACTTCACAACCACTTCTTCGCCTGCCGATTCAATGGACGAAATTGACAACCATGACTTGGCATCATCAGGAATATCTACAGAAACGCCTTGTCCTTTGCAGGTAAGGTACGCTGTAAATTCACCACCTTCGATAGGAAGTTGTGCGTTTTGTACTGAATCAACTTTCACCAATGATTTATTGATATTGACAATTGTTACATCTACTAACTCTACAGTTCCATAGTAGGTAGTTTTTGGTCCCTGAACAGTAACTTCATCACCAACCTCAAGTCCTAAATCTAAAAAGTTGTATTGCCCCTTGTCATCAACTGTACCATAGATATAAATAGAACCTGTTTCATCTTCCAAATACCAGTTGCCGTAAGTTGTATTGGTTATTGCCGTACAAACTCCGGTTACACGATAGGTCTTGCTGTCAGGTCCGTCAATTACCTCCTGGCATGTGGCAGTTGAAATTGTTGCCAAGCCCTGGATGACATTTATTCTTTGAGTTTTGCCTGCACATTGTATTAAGACTTCTGCAGTGCGACCATCTAAGGCGGATTCAGCCGAAAATGTAAGCGTTGATTCACCGGCACTGCCAGAGGTTGAGGAGATCGTCAGCCATTCAACATTATTCTCTACTGTCCAGCTATCGTTAGCTGTTAAAGTAATGGGTGTAGAACCACCGTCAACAGGGATAGACACGTAAGACGACGATACTTGAATTTCATCAAGCAGTGTCATTGTTTCTTCATCGTCACAACTTGTCATCAGGGCAAGTATTGCAACGAAAAATGGAAATATTCTTTTTAATTTCATAATTATCAGAGCTTTTTAAATTAGTTGAAAATATATTTGATACCAATAGAAGCATACCAGGTTTGACCCAATGAGTAGCTTGGCGTGAATGTTTTAGTATTACCATGGATTGATTCAGGTGTAGAGAATGTAGCCACACCGTCAGCATCAACACCTTCGTATTTGAGGATGCGAGCTTCCGAACCAATTTCCGGGTTCAGATATTTACCTACACCCCAACTGGAGTTGAACAGGTTCATCATGTTTTTGATATCAAAGCTAAGTTGCAGTTTGTGTTGGTTATTACCTGTATTAAGAGCAAAATCATGTTTGTAACTGAAGTCCACGCGATGTACCCATGGAGAGTAAACGCTATAAGCTTCAGCATACTCGCCTTGCTGATCTTTCAAATAATCGTTGGCATGCACATAGTCCATAAAACGAGTTTGGTCGTCTGCTGAAACAAAGCGGAATTCGTTGTTTGTCACTTCATCGTCAGTTGGAACATAGATTGCATCGTAGTTGTAGCCGTCACTATTAATGTCGTTAACCGTCATAAAAGAGTAGTTCGCTCCGCCGCGCCAAGCTTCATAAATTATGCTATAGTGGTTGCCGCTTTTGTCGTTGGTAGTAAGTGATGCCACCAAACGATCGGGTGTGGTATATTGAGAATTGTGCAATTTAATATGGTTTGGCCCTTCTACTGTCGGAACGTATGTAAACGCAGATTCCGGATTCGATCCAGGCATGCCGGTTACATCTTTAGCAACTGTGTGTGTGTAGGCAGCCATCAAGCTGAGCCATTCTGCTGGTTGGGCATTAAGTGTGATGTTGCCTGACCAACCATAACCACGGCTTGTGTTTTCTAACACGAATGCTTTTGTGCCTGTACGATAACCTGCCGGATAAATTGGACGATTGTCAACACCGTTAAAACGGGCGAAACCTCCTACATTGGGAATACTCCAGTCGGAAATAGAAACACCGTTGATCGTTTTGTTGAAAATTCCTTCTACTGTTGCAGAAAGTGGGAAAGATGTTTGGAATGCATAGTCAACAGCAAGTGACGTTTTCCATACTTGTGGCATTTTGAAATCAGAAGATATACCCGCAATTGAAGAAGGAACTGTTCCATCTTCTGGTGAAATAGTTGTAGGATAACCGATACCTGTCAATTTATCATATAGCCCTGCTATGTTAGCATTGCCGTCAGCATCAGTTACAAGGCCACCGGCAAACTGCGACATGTCAATATACCTGTCTCCATTATCGGCTGTTGTGTACGAACCACTGTAACCTTTAATAATTTCTATATCGTTTTCCGCATCATAAACTTTAGTGTCAGCATTAAGATGTGCTTGATACTGAACCATGCCACCATTGGTTGGCATGTTGGTGAAGAACACAAGTGGTAAGTTGCCAGAGAAAAGACCAGTACCACCACGAATTTTCAAGCTCTTGTCGCCAGACGCATCCCATACAAAACCTACACGGGGAGAGAATATGATATTGGTAGAAGGCCATTCACCTGTATCAATACTACGACCTGAATAATCAAGTTCCTTGATAGCCTGATTCGTCATCAAATCACTATTATTAAAGAAAAGTCCATCAATACGAAGGCCGTACGAAAGTTTGAATCTTTCGCTAATACTCCAATCATCCTGAGCATAAGCTCCAATCTTGTTTGTTCTTACACGGGCTGCAGGATTCTTTTCACCATCGTAACCATAAGTTAAGTTTACAATTTCAGGTGCTTCTTCGTTTAAGAAGTCATCAAGGCTTCTGTAGCGATAGTAACCGGTACCATTACGCATATAAGAATTATCAGCCATCTTATATTCGAATGCGACACCTCCTATGATTTTGTGATTACCTAAATAATAGGTCATCTCATCTTTAATGTTCAATACATCATTGTGAACGCCGTTGTTCCAGGTAAATAGTTCGTAACCTAAAGAGAGGTATGCCTGGTCGTCTTTCAAAATATCGATAAAAGGAAATTCATCAGATTTCGTTCCACGAACATCGTCAAGTTTTGAGAATGTGGCCAGGAATTGGTTAGAGATGTTTTCCGATAAACGACTATTTAAGTCAAAAGAGAATGAATGAACGAGGTTGTCCATCGAATACATCGAGTTGGCATACGACATTGAAGCCTGTGACATTCTTGCCTCAGACATACGAGTACCACCATCCATAGAAGTAGCATTAGGAGATCTCCATGAAGTGTTCTTCGTGTAGTTATAACGTAATGCTAAACGATGTTTGTTTGTGATATTCCAATCTATACGAGCAAGCAATTTATTGTTGCTCTCATCTGCCGGGAAATTTGTGTAAGATCCCGTTTCATATCCATATTTATTTCTCACAAAATCAGAAACTGTCTGAAGGTCGTCTTCTGTTGTGCGCGAA
>NZ_JBSQIC010000090.1:0-15539 GCF_055108615.1 Tangfeifania sp.
CCAGACAATTGGTCTCGAGCAAAGTGAACCGGTTGTCAGGGGTTGTTTCTCCCACTTTAATTTTAAGCATGTCCTGAATGGAAAACAGGATTTGGTTTTTGCCTTTCATGGAACATGTAATGGTTTTGCAAACCCTGATTATAAATTTTCCGGCGGGCTGGGTTTCAAGAAATGAATAAAAAGTTGCTGTGCCGTAAACGTCGGATGCCGGAATATCCATCTCCCGGGCAATTTCCACCATTGAATATTCCGAAAGGTACTTTTCTTGCTGAACCACACCCTGCATAACAGGGAGCAGACTTTCTCTTGTCCTTCCGTATTTGTCGGCAAGACCTTTGATTAAAGATTGAACGGGATCCATAAGCATAATTTTAATTATAAGTAAAACAGGTTGAGTAATTATTTTTTGCAGCCGCTGAGGCCAGGTTGATTTTCTTCACATATACTTTATTTTCCAAATATTTAATTGCATAAAAGTAAACACTTGATTAATAAAAAACCAAGATATTTAGGTGTAACATGCCTGTTTTTCAACATGATTTTGTGATTGTAAAATAGACTAAATTTAAATAAGGATTTTTTTCTTTGTTTCGTTAAATATGGCTGGTTTTTTGTTGTAAAAATAAATGTTTTTTTTTCTAACCGGAGGCAACCTTTTCAGGGGGTTATACGTCTTATTTAATGAAAGCCATTTTTTAAAACAATTAATTCATTTTTCAGTCATGAAAACGATTATAAATATTCTTCTATTCGGTGTTTTTATACTTTTCCCCCACGCAGGAAATGCGCAGATGATTTCTGTATCGGGGGTTGTGAAAAATTATGTTACAGACAGGGCCATCGAAAATGCTTCGATTTATGAAGCTTTTTCAGGAATAGGTACCATTTCGAACAGCGATGGATATTATCATCTTCTTTTAAAACCCGGCAAGCAGCACCTAAACATCACGTCTCCCGGCTTTGAAAAATATTCGCAGGAGTTTCGTTTAACCGGAGACACCATAATTTCGCTTCAATTAATTCCCGTAAATTTTGGGGAGAAAGAAATTGTAGCCGACCGCGATTCAGAAAAATTAACCGACGGACAAAATGCCGTGAAGATTCAGTCGGAGAAAAAAAAGTTTTAGCTCGTCCGGTTAACGTTTCAGTCTATCATATCTGAAATAACTTCCCCCTGGGTTTTGTCGGGCATTGGAATGCCAATTAAATGACAAATGGTAGGCGCAAAATCAACTGCATTTTGTTTTTTGCTGATTATTTTTGGAGAAATGCCACCTCCGTAAAAAACCAATGGAATATGCGACTGGTCAGTGTAATTCACTTTTTTGAATTTGTAACTGGGTTGCCATCCTTCTTTGAGCAGAAACAGAAAATCGCCCGACCGGTTTTTGGCATACGATTTATAAATCAGTGAAAGCAGGCCGTTGGGCGAACTTCCCTGTTCCAACTGGAAGGCTGGCAATGAAACCTGAACGCCTTCAAACTGATTAATAAAATTTGATGCTTCGTCGCGTATTTCATCCAAATCTATTTTATTTTTTTTGATGAGTTCATGGTTCAGGTAAACCTGTGAATCGGAGTAGTACTCAATCCAGTTTTCCTGTCCGTATGTAATGTTCAGATAGGAAGTTAACAAGGCAATAGCGCTTTCCGGCGAAAAATGATCCACTGGCATATTAAATTCTTCCTGCAGGTACTCAACCGGGTACGATGCCGAAGTATTTGCAGTAAGAAAAAACAACACGTTATCCTTTCCATATTTATTTTCGGCATGTTCAATTACCTCGCCAATGTACTGATCCATATAGAGATAAGTGTCCTGCATTTCCACCGAGGCCGGTCCGAAGTTGCCGTTTTCGTAATCCATCGACGAGAAAGTGATGGTGAAAAAATCGGTGATTTCATCCTGTCCGATGGGTTCGTTTTCCATCAGCCGGATGGCAAAATCTTTCATGATTTGATTGGCATACGGAGTTGTTTTTACAGGGCTGAGATTTTCGGCCTTTCGACTGTACCTGCCAACGGTATGCGGAAATGTGTTCCAGCGGTCAAAATACCCTTTTTCGAGTATGTAATTGTCTTCCACACTCTCTGTGTACTCTTTGGGCGGCATAAAAGTTACCCAGTTGCGGTAGCTGTACATTTCACCATAATTTTCGGTGTTGAACTCGCGCACCCAGTCCGGGAAAGTACTCAGGTAAAATGAGCTTGAAATAATTTTCCCCGATTCAGTGTCGTACCAGTAAGCGCCATCTGCCACATGGCCGGCAGAAAAAATGGCTGATTCGCGGTTCATGGCTGCACTGAAAACAAGCGCTTCGCCACGGCTGAAAATTTTCAGGTTGTCGGTTATGGTGTTTGAAAGCAGTTTTTTGGGGGAAGCATTTCCCTGGTCGGTGTCGGCACCCACCGTGAAATAGTAATCATCCCGGGTGCATTCAATTTCTTTTTGCTTAAGCCTGTCGTACCAGTTTTTATCCACAATTCCGTGCATCGAAGGATGAACGCCTGTAAACAATGTGGCTGTTCCGCCTGCATAACTTTGTATGTGCTGCGTGAGGTTTATGTTGGTGCAAACAGTCCCGTTGTTGTATAGTTTTTTGAAGCCGTTGGGGCTGAATTTATCCCAGTAGCGCTGAATGTAGTCCGGTCGCATGTTTTCAATCATCAACCCGATAACAACTTTGGGTTTTTGCCGTTGAATATATTTATTCTGCTGTGCAATAATCAGTTCCGGTATCAATAATAAAATGGATATAATAAGTACAGGTAATTTTTTTGATATCATTTTTTTGAAATTTGGCCGAATGTAATAAAGTATCACTTCAAATCAAAGATAACGGATAACAGTCAAAATTATTTTTTTCTATTAATTTAGCGCAAATTAAAACTAAAAAAGAACTAAGATGAAGAAGGCCGCAACATCCATTTTTACGTTATTACTGGCAGTAAGTCTGTTTGCCCAGGAACTTCCTTTCAGAATGGAAGAATTAACCGCTCCTGATTTTGTAAAAGCAGTTGAAAAAAGTTCCAAAACCTGTATCATTCCTATCGGGGTGTTCGAAAAACACGGCCCGCACTTGCCGCTTGGTACCGATTTGTACATGTCTCGCGAATACTCGCTGCGGGCAGCCGAACAGGAATATACGGTGGTTTTTCCGTGGTATTACTTTAGTCAGATTAACGAGGCGAGGCACCAGCCGGGAACTATTTCCTACAGCCCGGAGCTGATTTGGAAAGTTTTGCAGGAAACACTGGATGAGCTCAACCGAAATGGTTTTGAGAAAATCATCATAGTGAACGGGCATGGCGGGAACAATGCCTTTTTGAATTATTTCGGAATGGCCCAGCTTTCGGAACCGCGCGATTACGCGTTGTACTGGTTCCGCCCCGAAGACAGCCGGGAAGTCAATAAAAAGGCGGAAGGATTAACACAGGTTGATAAATACGACCAGCATGCAGGAAATTCAGAATCGTCGGAAATGGCAGCTGCACAGCCCGGTAAAATTCATCTCGGCAGGGCAGGAGAACAGTCGGGTGTTGACCTGGAACGAATGAAAAATCTGAAATATATCTATTCAGGAATCTGGTGGTACGCCAGCTATCCCAATCATTACAGTGGCGACGGCTCCAAAGCCAATGCCGAAGCCGGCGAACTGCTGATTGAGCATACCGTTTCGCAACTGGTTGAAATGATCAAACAGGTGAAAACCGATAAAACCGTTCCGGAATTGCAGGAGCAGTTTTTTAAAGAATCGGATAATCCACTGAAGACAAAACAATAGGGAAGGATTGCTAGGTTTCCGGGAGCCGGAGTTTCCAACTCCGGTCTTTTCAGGACATTGAGTTTCCAACTTAATGAATAGCTGCGGACTTCGGAAAGTCCGTCTCCCCCGGGGGATTTTGAGTTTCCAACTCGAAGTATTCTTAAGCGGTAGTCATTAAAAAGTCACGGACTTGGAAAGTCCGTGTCCCGGTTTTTTTTTTCAGACAAAAATATCTTTTCTTTGCATGACCGATAAGGGAACCGTTCTTTTTGAAGAGAACGGTTCTTTCATTAACGGGAAAGGCATTGGTTATTATTTAAATTTTGTAAAGGATCAGGATGGGAAAAAAGCGCGTGAATGTGGTGACGATGGGATGTTCGAAAAACCTGGTCGATTCGGAAGTGTTGCTGAATCAGCTACAAAGAGGGGATTTCGAAGTGATGCACGATTCAAATGAAACCGGTTTCGATGCGGTTTTTGTAAATACCTGCGGGTTTATTCACGATGCCAAGCGGGAATCCATCGACATGATTCTGGATTACGTGGATGCCAAAAAACGCGGCGACATTCAGAAACTTTACGTGATGGGGTGCCTCTCTGAGCGCTATCAAAAAGATTTGGTAAATGAAATACCAGAAGTGGACCGTTATTTTGGCAAGTTTGATTTAAAAGCGATGGTAGATGAACTCCAGGTAAATTATTACCCGGAATACATATACGAACGAAAAATTACCACCCCGTCGCATTTTGCGTACCTTAAAATTGCCGAAGGCTGCAACCGCTCGTGTGCATTTTGCGCCATCCCCATGATGACCGGACGGCACAATTCGCGCTCTATCGAAAGTTTGGTAAAGGAAGCCCGCTACCTCGCCAAAAAGGGTGTAAAAGAAATATTACTGATTGCGCAGGAGTTGTCGTACTACGGAATAGATATTTACGGGAAAAACCAATTGCCTGAGTTGATAGAACAAATTTCGGAAATTGAAGGAATTGAATGGATTCGGCTGCACTATTTATATCCTACAAAATTCCCGTACGAGATTTTGCCGGTGATGCGCGATAACCCGAAGGTGTGTAAATACTTAGACATGCCATTGCAACATATTGCCAATCCGGTTTTAAAACGAATGTTGCGCCACGTAACCCGCGAAGAAACCGAATCACTTATCAAACGAATAAAAGAAGAAGTGCCCGGAGTGATTTTGCGCACTACCATGCTGGTTGGGTTTCCCGGAGAAACGGAAGCCGATTTCGAAGAGCTGAAACAATTCATCACCGATACCAAATTTGAACGGTTGGGAGTTTTTACTTATTCGCACGAAGAAAATACGTACGCTGCCAAAAAATTTCAAGACGATGTTCCGGAAGAAATAAAACAGGCCCGCGCCGACGAGATTATGGAAATTCAGCAGCAAATTTCGGCAGAACTCAATCAGAAGAAAATCGGGCAAACATTTAAAGTGATAATCGACCGCGAGGAAGGTGAAAACTACGTTGGAAGAACCGAATTTGATTCACCGGAAGTGGATGGCGAAGTAATCGTTTCTTCCGGTAAAGAACTCCGGCGCGGCGATTTTGTAACGGTTAAAATCACCGGCGCCGAAGATTATGATTTGTTTGGGGAAGTGATTTTCTGAAATTTCACTTTCCAAACAAATAGATAATCGATAACTGTTGTTGCTGATCCAAATACTTCCAATCGACGAGGTGGAAAGAAAGGTTGAACCGGCCTTTTACTTTTTCGTGGTTAATGAAATACCAGATGGCATCGGTGCGCCAGTAGTTATCCACCCGGTAAAAACGGTCGCCGAATTTAAATTTATGACCCTCGCCAGCGCTTAACACAGATTTTATTCCAAAATTTTTATACCTCGCTTTGGTTTCGGCGAACAGACTGACGGCATTTAAAAATCCATTTGTAATACTTCGCTCTCGATAGGAAGATTCCAAAACACCGGCTTTCACATACCCGTTGATAACTGCATTTTTATTGGTTCTGATTCCCGCTTGAACGGCAAATCCCAAATAGTCTTTCACATTATCGCCCGGAATTTTGATGCCTGGTACGGCATCGTGAAACATGAGGAAATAATTTTGAAGGAACAGGTTTTTATGAAAAATCTCCCCTGAAAAACCAACGATAAAATTTTCGCGTTTCACATCGGTTTGGCGGCTCACCCAATCCACAAAACCGTTTTGTTTACCCCAGTCCCAGTGTATTTCACCAAACATTCCTTCCATATTAGGTCGGTAATATAACAATGTGTCGGTGAGCATGGCCAGCGGAAAATCAATTCTGCCTCTCCGGGGAAATGCTCCGAAAAGAAATTCTTTTTTCTTGTCAGAATACTGGTAGTAAAGAGTTAATTTTGGTTTGTGGTAATCCATGTCGCTGCCAAATTCAAGCAGGTGGCTCAGCCCGGTTCTAATCCGGTGGTTATCCATTTCAAGTCCAATCTCAAAAGCACCGCGGCTGCCCAAAATAGTTTGCGACATGGCTTTGTTGCTTGTAGAATATTCACGGTTGTCGCCAATTCCTTCAAATAAAACCTGGTATTCAAAATTTTGTGCCAGCCCCCAAAATGGCAGGTTTAGCAGGAGTATGAAAAGCAGCTTTCTCATTGGTATAATTTTCAGAAACGAAAGTAATAAATCATTTGATAAATAAACAGAATTTTTTTGTTTTGAAATGAGACTGTTAATATCAAAAAATTTATAAAAGCTTACATATCTATCTAAAACGAAAAATTTCCCGCAGATTTCGCTAAATTACGCAGATTTTTTTATCAGCGTTTATCTGCGGAATCTGCGGGAAAACAATAAAATATTCAATAATGTTAAATATGCATACGGATAGTTATTTAAACTTTTATATTCGTGTATAAAATTAAAATATAACAAAATGGCAGTACTTAAATTTGACGATGTCCCTTACGAAAAAGTTAAAGAGGGCCTTCAGCGAAAGATTATTCATACCGATAATTTGATGACGGTTCTGATTGATTTTTCCAACGGTCCGTGGGAAGAGCCGGAACCTTCGCACTCACATTCGCATGAGCAAACTTCTTACGTGGCTAAAGGCGAAATTATTTTTTACTGCGAAGACGAGCCGGAGCAGCACCTGAAAGCAGGAGATATGTTTGCGGTGCCATCCAATAAAAAGCATACCATCAAATTGCTTACGCAAAAGGTGCGGCTGATTGACAGCTTTACGCCAATACGGGAAGACTTTTTAAAGGAAGAAAAAGCAATAAGCAGTAGGCAATAGGCAGTAGGCAGTAGGCAAAATTGCAATAGGCAAAAAGCGGTAGAGTCATAATATTAAAAATGATACACCAACGTCACTCCTTTTTGGTTGCCAAGCTGAAAGGGAAAAATATCGAACCGTTTCAGGTGTTCGTTGTCCCATTTGTACTGGTGGGTGAGGTACACCAGTTCAGTGGAGAAAATACCGATACCTGCGCCCATTAATACATCCGAAACCCAATGGGCATTTTTTGCCACACGCATAACTGCTACTGTGGTTGCGCATGAATAGGCTCCAATGCTAAACCAGGGGCTCAACTCGCCATATTCTTTGTGCATGAAATGTGCAAACGAAAAAACTTTGGATGTATGACCGGAAGGAAATGAACGCACTCCTCCACTGGGACGGGGTTCATTCACCCAGTATTTTAACCGGTCAGTAATCAGGCCGTTCACCAAAAAACTTTTGATGGCTATGGCCGTTTTATTGCCAAAATTATTTTTGCCTTCAATGCCCAGTGCATAGAGACCATACACTGCTGCTACCGGTGCATATTGCGCGTAATCGTCGAAAGTGCCGTGGTAAGCAAAATTATCCTGCGTAAAATCGCGAACCGATTCTTTTGTGCCGCTCATGAAATGCAAGGCTGTTCCGCTGGAAATGAGCAGGGTAGGTGCAATCCAGGGTTTTAATCCCCTTTTTTTGTCGGGGTATCTGAAGTTGAGCTGGTGGATGGAATCATTATGAAAAAAGGACCAGTTTTTAAATGAATTTTTCTTTTCTGCAAATTGTTCTTCACCCGGTGATTTTGTGATCAAAGGATTTTTGCCTCCCGAAAATGCAGGAAGCAATAGTAACCACGACAGTAATAAAACAGAAACTTTCTTCATTTTTTTTAATTGCAGCAAATGTAGGAAAAATAGGCAATCCCATCAATTTTACTCATTTTCTAAAAAAAAGAAAACCCGGCGAAAAATTAGTTCACCGGGTTTATAGTTATTTTGTTTTGATTTCTACATCAAAAAGCTGAGCAAAATACCGGCCGCCACTGCCGAACCGATAACACCTGAAACGTTTGGTGCCATGGCATGCATCAGCAAGTGGTTGGTCGGGTCTTCCTTCAATCCCATGTGCTGCACCACGCGGGCACTGTCGGGCACTGCCGACACTCCACAGGCGCCAATCATCGGGTTGATTTTGTTTCCTTTTTTCATGAACATATTCATCAGTTTGGCGGCTGCTACACCACCTGCCGTAGCTATTACGAATGAAGCAGCACCGAGTCCGAAAATTTTAACCGACGATGGGTTAAGGAAAACATCGGCCTGAGTGGAAGCTCCAACTGTTAATCCTAGCAGAATGGTAATAGTATCGATAAGTGCATTGCTTGCGGTTGCAGCCAGTCGTTTGGTAACTCCCGATTCTTTCAGCAGGTTGCCGAAGAAAAGCATTCCCAGCAACGGCAGTGCCGATGGGGCAATATACGCCGTAAGCAGAAGCCCAACTATTGGGAATAATATTTTTTCGAGTTTTGAAACCGCACGCGGAGGTTTCATTTTAATGAGTCGTTCCCTTTTTGAAGTGAGCAGTTTAATTACGGGCGGCTGAATCACCGGAACCAGCGCCATGTATGAATAGGCCGCAATTGCAATGGGGCCGATGAGGTTCTTCACCGTTTCGCCGTTGGCCATCACATTCAATCCGTTGGCCAGTTTCGATGAAATGAAAATTGCCGTTGGGCCGTCGGCGCCGCCGATGATGCCGATTGCACCAGCTTCGGGCGGTGCAAATCCCAGCCAGATGGCGCCCAGGAAGGTGAGGAAAATACCAATTTGTGCAGAAGCACCCAGCAACATCAGTTTTGGGTTCGAGATGAGCGATGAAAAGTCGGTCATGGCACCAATACCCAAAAAGATGAGCGGTGGGTACCAGCCCTGAACCACGCCCTGGTAAAGGATATTCAACACCGAACCGGGTTCGTAAATACCCAGTTTAAGGTTAAAATCAACAACCTGGAACATGGGAATATTCCCGATTAGAATACCAAAACCAATTGGAATAAGCAGCAGCGGTTCAAACTCGTAGCGTATGGCCAGGAATATGAAAAACAGGCCGATAATCAGCATAACCATGTGTTTCCAGGTTACGTTGGCAAATCCCGAAAATTCATAAAAATTAAAAAGCCCCGAAATGGCCCCGCTGTAATTTTTATAGGTAAAACCATCACCTGTCATTTTTCCGTTATCTGAAAGGTGAAGTGCCCGTTTCGGCAGTTTTACGGTTTCATGTTCGGTAATGTAATCGGTTGATGAATTGTTGGGATCCATGTTTTTTCGGAGATGGGTTACCGAAACAGGATTAAAATCGAGGATGATTTCATCACCGGAAATGCGATATCGCCCGGAATAGCGCTGTTTGGCCGAGTCGAGCGTGAATGTATTGTTGCTGCCGAAACTAAACGTTTTGTACCTTTTCTGGGTGTCCGGTTCATCCTCCGGGTCGGCTTCCTCTGCATTGTAGGTAGCGTCAATGTGATAACCCGGTGTGCGTGTTACCCACTTTCCGCTGGAGATAGTTTCCTTCAGGTCATTTTTTTGCGCGTTTGCAGCAAAGCCCGAAACGAGAAGTAGAAAAGCAAATAGCAGTTGAAATGTATTTTTCATTTTAAATGAGTTCTGAACGGTTAACCAATTTCGATGAGCACGTCATCCTGCTGAACGGCATCGCCCACATTTACTTTAATTGAAATTACTTCGCCACCTTTACTGGTTTGCACCTGGTTTTCCATTTTCATGGCTTCCATAACCAGTACATTTTGTCCTTCGGTTACCACATCGCCAACCGATACGTTCAGCTTTAATATGGTTCCCGGCAGTGGTGCTGTAACATCATGTTTCCCTGTCGTTTCTTTCTTTTTGATTTCGCCTTCTCCCGGCCTTTTCTCGAGAGGTTTGCGAACCAGGCGTGGTGTTTTCGAGGCTTTAATTTCGTTGTGGATAACCACTTCGTAAAGGGTTCCGTTTACATCAACTTCTGCAGTGTTGTCTTCAATGTCCTTAATGTGCACATCGTAGTCGTTTCCGCTGATGGTGAATTTGTATTTCTTCATTTGTAATTTTTTTGAGTCATTTTTGTTTTTTATGCCCCTGTCGCTCCTTCGGAACTCTTGTCCCCCCTTGACAAGAGCGACAAATTCCTCCCCTTTGGGGAGGTTAGGAGGGGCTTATTTCCCGGGCCAGTTTTGAGTTACACTGTAAATTTTTGAACTCCAGGGCGAATATCTCTTTCGCACCTGCTTAATGGTTACAATGTTACTTTCCTCATCGTGCAGTTCCGAAAAGTAAAGATGCAGTCCAAGGCTGATGGCGGCTGTTACGTTTCCTTCAACGGAAAAGTCGTCCTCTTTTTCATCTGTACCTTTTGGTTTTCTGCTACTGCTTTTTTTCCTGAATCTTAAATTTACCAGCTTGGGCAAACGCGAAAAAACAAGAAACAGCACGGTGAGTGAAAATACTACAATTCCAAAACCAACGATGGCTACAGTAAACCCAAAATCGACAGAATTGGCCAGTAATAAAAATAAAAGATCCATAGTGTATCCGGTTTTTTAAAGTGGAATATTTGAATGTTTTTTAGGCGGATTCACCAGTTTTTTCGTTGCCAGGCTCTGCAATCCGCGGATAATTCTGAACCGGGTGTTACGCGGCTCAATAATATCGTCGATGTAACCGTAAGCTGCTGCCTCAAAAGGATTGGCAAATTTTTCTTTGTACTCCTCTTCGTGGTTGGCAATAAATTTGGCTTTTTCCTCCGGATCTTCAATTTCGGCCAGTTTGCGCCCGTGCAGCACTTCAACCGCACCCGAAGCTCCCATTACTGCAATTTCGGCAGTAGGCCAGGCGTAGTTAAGGTCGCCGCGCAATTGTTTACACGACATCACATCATGTGCACCGCCGTATGATTTACGGAGCGTAACCGTAATTTTTGGAACCGTTGCCTCGCCGTATGCAAACATCAGCTTGGCACCGTGGGTAATAATTCCGCCATATTCCTGCTTGCTGCCCGGAAGGAATCCCGGAACATCAACCAGTGTGATGATTGGAATGTTGAAACTGTCGCAGAAACGAACAAAGCGTGCGGCTTTCCGTGAGGCTTCAATGTCGAGTACCCCGGCCAGGTAATTAGGCTGGTTGGCTACAATTCCAACAGGTTGTCCGTCGAATTTGGCAAAACCAACCACAATGTTTTTGGCGTAGTTACGGTGAATTTCCAGGAACTCAGAATAATCGACTATGGTTGTAATAATATCGGTAATATCGTAAGGCTGGTTTGGGTTTTCGGGAATGATTTCGTTGAGGTAATCATCCAGCCGGTCGATGGGGTCCGAACTTTCTGTAACAATAGGATCTTCCAGGTTGTTCTGCGGAAGGAAGCTGATGAGTTTACGGAGGAGCATCAATCCTTCTTTTTCTTCATCAACAAGGAAATGAGCCACACCCGATTTCGATGCGTGAATTTTGCCGCCTCCAAGGTCTTCTACTGAAATGTTTTCGCCGGTAACGGTTTTTACCACTTTGGGGCCGGTAACAAACATATAGGAATTCTGCTCGGTCATCATGATAAAATCGGTGAGCGCCGGAGAATAAACAGCGCCGCCGGCACACGGGCCAAAAATGGCCGAAATTTGCGGGATGACACCCGATGCGAGAATATTGCGTTCAAAAATTTCGGCATAACCTGCCAGTGAAGTTACCCCTTCCTGGATACGTGCGCCGCCTGAATCGTTGATGCCAATTAAGGGCGCTCCGGCTTTCATGGCCATGTCCATTACTTTGCAGATTTTTTGCGCAAATGTTTCGGAGAGCGACCCGCCGAAAACAGTAAAATCCTGCGAAAAAACATACACCACGCGCCCGTCGATGGTACCGTGACCGGTAACCACGCCATCGCCAAGGAATTTCTTTTTCTCCATGCCGAAGTTGGTGCAGCGGTGGGTTACAAACATATCAAACTCTTCGAAACTTCCTTCGTCGAGCAATAATTCAATGCGTTCGCGGGCAGTGAATTTTCCTTTACGGTGCTGGGCTTCAATGCGTTTAACGCCTCCTCCCAGTTTGGCCTCCGTACGAAGGTCAATCAGCTTTTTAACTTTATCTTGTGAACTCATAATTATAAAAACGGTTTATGTTGACTTGGCTATTCTTTGCCACAAATTTCTGTTAATACCCCAAGTGTTGATTTTGGGTGAAGAAACCCAATGTTGAGACCTTCGGCGCCTTTCCGCCCTTTTTTGTCGATTAACCTGACTCCTTTTTCTTCCAGTTCGCTGAGCGATTCGTCCACATTTTCAGTGGCAAAAGCCAAGTGGTGAATGCCCTGTCCCTTTTTTTCAATGAATTTACCAATCGGGCCTTCCGGATCGGTTGATTCCAGTAACTCAATTTTAGTTTGTCCCACCATAAAAAAGGCGGTTTTTACTTTTTGGTCTTTCACCTCTTCCACAGCGTAACATTTTAATCCCAGCATATTTTCGTAGAAAGGAATGGCCTCGTCGAGGCTGTTAACTGCTATTCCAATGTGTTCTATATGTGAAATATTCATTTTATTGATTTTAGTTGTTGCCGTCAGCATTTTCATCCCAAACAAAATGGAAGTGTGGGCCAAACCGTTCAAAAGCAGCTTTGTCGAGTTCTTCCTGGTGGTCGGGATGTGCAATTGAGATGATGAGTTTTGCCCTGTCCTGCAATGTTCTCCCGTAAAGGTTTACTGCGCCGAATTCGGTAACCAGCCAGTGGAGGTTGGCACGTGTGCTTACAACACCGGCACCGGGTGTAAGTATTGGGGCAATTTTGCTGATTCCTTTTGCCGTAACCGAGGGCATGGCAATAATGGGTTTTCCGCCGTTACTCAATGAGGCACCGCGCAAAAAGTCGATTTGACCGCCAACGCCCGAGTAAAATTTGGTGCCGATTGAGTCGGCGCAAACCTGGCCGGTTATGTCAACTTGCAGTGCTGAATTGATGGCCGTTACTTTCGGATTTTTGGCAATCACGTTCACGCGGTTGGTGTATTTAACATCCTGCATGGCCACTCCGGGGTTATCGTCAACAAATTCGTAGAGTTTGTTCGATCCCATCAGGAAGGTGGCTACCATTTTCCCTTTGTCCGTTTTTTTATTCTTGCCGTTAACAATTCCCTTGTCAACCAGCGGTAAAATACCATCTGCAAACATTTCGGAATGCACACCCAGGTCTTTGTGGTTCCCCAGCATCGAGAGCACAGCGTTGGGGATGGCACCAATTCCCATCTGGAGAGTTGCGCCGTCATCAACCAGTTCAGCCACATAGCGGCCAATTTTCCGGTCGGTTTCGCTAATCGGGCCGGGTTCGGCAGTAATCAGCGGGCTGTCGTCTTCCACAAAGAGATCGATTTCGTTGATGTGAATCATGGCATCGCCAAACGCACGGGGTACATTGGGGTTTACAATGGCGATAACCGTATCGGCTTTTTCAACCGCTGCAAGGGTGGCATCAACCGATGTCCCCAATGATACAAAACCAAATTTGTCGGGTGTTGAAACCTGAATCATAGCTACGTTAACCTGCAGGTAGCCTTCGCGTATTAACCGCTGCGTTTCCTGTAAAAATACAGGAATGTAGTCGGCATAACCGGCTTGGGTTTGTTTTCTGACGTTGGCTCCCACAAAAAACGATTCCAGTTGAAAAATGCCTTCAAATTCAGCATCGGCATACGGGGCATGCCCTTCGGTATGAATGTGCTGAATACGTACATTTCGGAACTCTTTGTTTCGGCCGCGTTCACACATTGCTTTAATAAGCGGATGTGGTGTAACGGCTACACTGTGGAGGTGAACTCTGTCATTCGACTTAATGACTTTAACTGCATCTTTGGCGCTGATAAATTTAATATTCTTCATGCTTTTCCGGTAAAAATCGGGTTTCAAATAAAGGGCGCAAATATAAAAAAACTATCAGCCATAAAAACTTTCGAATATCATTTCCACATGTTCAAAACCTTTTGTGAATTATTTGTTAAGGAATTGGAACGGGGTGGTGATAAAAGTCATGTTTTTTTTGTCGTTCAACCATAAATACTATGGTGATGTTAATTTAAAAAATTGACTTTACCGCAGGGGCAAATAAAAAGATGTTGTTTAACACAAATATTGCGGTCGCACCTCGAAAAGAGATTTCAGAAGCTGAATTTTCAAAAAATAACAATCCATTTACAACATCGGCCTTTGCGGGGTTTTTAAGTTTTAATTTGTTGTAACATATTTGATATTCAGGAAATAAGTAAAATTACTTATAGGTGTTTTCACTAATTATTTATAGATTTGGTTCGAAATACGGGTCAAAAAATAAATCAGGGAAACCAAAATCTAACTAACAATGGACTCTTCAAACTGTCGAATTCTGTTGATTGTTGCACGGGAAGATCAAAATCATCTGCCATTTCGAGAGCTATTAATAAAAAGTGGTTTTGAAATTTGCCTTGCTCACGACGCACAGGAGGCTTTGTCAAAAATTATTGAATGCACCCCCGATTTAATTATATGCCATAATAAGTTGGGGGAAAAAACAGGACTGCAATTGTATCATACATTGAAGCCCGAGCTGATTAAAAGGTGTATGCCTTTTTTTCTATACCTCCCTAATTACCAGAAAGAGGATGTGCTTATCGGGCTTGAAATGGGAGTGGATAATTTTATTGTTTTTCCTTTTGATGAAACTACAGTAATTAATAAAATTCAGCATCAGATTGATAAAGCTGAGAAACTGAAATTTTTCGATACCCCAGGTTTTCACCAATCATTCGAAAAGAGTCCTGTGGCAAAGTTTATTACCCAAAACGAGCAAATATTAAAAATTAACAGTGCTTTTTCACGACTGGTACGGGAGCCGGTGGATGCAGAACAGCTGCCTAAAATTGAGGATGTATTTGATATTTCATAT
This sequence comes from Tangfeifania sp., assembly GCF_055108615.1. Lineage (NCBI taxonomy): Bacteria > Pseudomonadati > Bacteroidota > Bacteroidia > Marinilabiliales > Prolixibacteraceae > Tangfeifania > Tangfeifania sp. The sequence goes on from NZ_JBSQIC010000090.1 coordinate 14,991, forward strand.
CCTGAAACCAACGAAATGAATTTCAGGAAATGTATGAACGGTTTAAAAAACCAGTGCCTGTTTCAGTCACTTCCCCTAAGGCACGATCCCGTTTTAAAATTTGATGTGCACCTGGTTTATACCGAATACCTGGGAGAAGACAAATTTATGGGCGAAGTTATGCCGGTTCAGAGAATTAGCAGAATCGACAATACACCTGATTTGAGCGGAGAGCTAAAGCGGGATGTAACAGAAACGGGAGAAAAAGAGGCTGTTTGGCTCACTCCCCGCGAAAAAGAAGTGCTATATTGGTCGGCCCAGGGGGTGCCCATTAAACAAATTGCCAATATACTGCATATTTCTGAACGCACCGTGGAAAAACACCGCGCCAATATAATGTCGAAAACCGATACCAACAGCATCATCGAAGCCATTTATGCCGTGCAGCGAAAAATGATGTGACCTCTCCAGCCTCACCCAACCTCTCCAAAGGAGAGGAGCCAATCATCTTTCAGATGATTATGGGAAAGGTGCAAAAACAAAAGTTTGTGAAATTTACAAACTGACCAG
>NZ_JBSQIC010000091.1:0-15285 GCF_055108615.1 Tangfeifania sp.
CATCCACCACGACTGGCGAAATATTGTACGGATAATGAACACACAAAAAGAGGTGGTAACAACATTAAAAAACAAAAAAGGGGAAACCACCAGGATAAAAAAATGCAGTGTTCCCCCTGTAGGGGCAAAACAAATTTATGAAGCCCTGGGGTATAAAACCGTACCCTACTATATGAAAAAATCTGTGTTACCCGAATTATGAATATCTTAAATCCATCCGGCTGGAATACAGAATTTTATGATAGTAAGATAACAAGTTGGGTTAAAATATGAAATGAAAACTTCTCTAATACTCAAAAATAATCCAAATGAAAATGACAATTATAGTAATGTTTTGTTTGGTGAAGAAGTTAATAGTGGTATCCCCGCTATTTTAGGAGTAGGAGTTGGATACAATACTGATTTGATTGAAGCACAACTTTCTTATAACATGTATTTTAATAAGGGGGTTAATTGGGGGCCAAACACCAGAGATTATGCTGCCGGGTATGATGTGGTCCGTACCCGCGAAATAGATCGTAACGGCATGGAAATTGGCCTTGGGCTGCAATTTAACGTTGTCGGTAACTTTGCATTTAGTGTTGGCGGTTTATACGGAGACATGGGCATTGCCGACAGTTACCAGAGCGATTTCAGCTACAGCAATCCATCGGTTACTGCCGGTGCCGGTATTGAATGGCTGATTGCCGACGGACTGACGCTCGACGCTGGTTTCTCAAATACTTTCTACCAGGATCAAACCGTAACGTTTAACGATCCGGATGTTGGGCCATACAATGAAACACTGGGAAAAACTACCATGAATTTTGCTGTGGGGCTATCGTACAGTTTGTATTAAACCAAACGAGATATTAAAAAACAGGAACCCGGTTGTAATTGTGCAGCCGGTTTTTTTGTAGGTTTTGTTCTGCATAAAATTCACGTTTGACGGTTAAATTATTAGCAATAAATTTATTGAACCCGGTTCTGAAATACAAAAAGCTGCCCGTCATCCGACAGGCAGCTTTTACAGAACTAACTAGTACAGCAAAAGTAACTGATATGCTGTTTTTTAATTTATCTCAAAAATTTCGTTGTACACTTCACCACTGTTTAACCTGGCTTTAAGTACAAATTCTTTTTCACCTTCAATTATCAGAGGGGTTAAGTCGAACCTGAAATCTTTTGTAACCAAAGCTTCACAAACATCACCGTTGGCATCGTGCCTGATTTCAAATGTGGGAATATCGTTGCCGCCCGGATTCCACTGGTGCATGTAAGCCAAATCAACGTTATGCTCCTTGCAACCACCACTGTACGATATTTTTAGCTGGAGGCAGTCGCCGTCAACAAAAGCTTCGTGCAGAAAAATGGGATCGCGAGCCAGGCTGTCGTAATTTTCAAAATAGAGATCCACCCAGGGGGCGCAACTCAGTTCTTCAATATAAGTAACATCGGATGGGGTTCCGAGGTCGCAGGTAGGTATAACATTTTCGAGTTCTGAATATTCTACCAGAACACGCTGGCCGTGGGCAAAATTAAAATCATCGGGTGAATACAGCGGCTGTATGCGGTTTCCGTTGTCGAGTTCAATTACAAAACTGCAGTTTCCGGCCCCGGCGTAGTCAATAACTACCCCGGTTTCCTGAATTGTTGTAACCTCGTTATTCTGCTGGCAACCAATAATCACGGCTGCAATTAACGACAAGAACACTACGGATCGTTTCATGGCTTATTGTTTTCTAATTTTCTTAGTTATAACGTGTTAATTGCCGGTTTAGTCTTTCGGTTTTTATTATTCATCGTATTCCGGGTTTTGTACTTCTCCGATAAAAAGAATCGCATCCGTATCATTTTCGGTAATCGCAAACACAAACGGTTTGTTTACAAAAAACGGAACGGTTGGCGGCTCGTTTCCAATACTTGTTGTGGTAAACGTGATGGACGTTACAGCGGCTGCCTCGGTGCCGGTTTCATTCACATCGATAAACGATTTGTGTTTCACCGCGCTGATGTATAATTCGACATCAGATATTTTTGAAAAATCGGCCACTTCCGGGATAAATACTTTTTGCATGCCCATTTTTTTCAGCAAGTCGTTTAACCCGGCCTCAAAGGCAAACTTGAACCTTGGCATGGTAATATCCACGCGGTCGGTTTCTTCGAATTCATTCATCCACTTTTCCCATTTCGTTGCCGACAATTCGCCGATTACATCCTGCGAATTTCTCCCGGTTTCGGGCAGAAAAACAACCATGTTATACTGCCCGTTTCCGTAAGGCATTTTAATGGCTTTGAATAAACTGTTGGCGGTGTAATCCAGTTTTTCCAGCTTGTTCATCATCGGAACTTTAATTGTTGTGCCGTCCGATTTGTGGAAATCCAGTTCGTGCGTGCCCTCTTCGTCAAATTCGTTTGACCAGGTACCGTTAAAATAAATCGCATTTAAAAGCACCATCCGGTCGAGCGGATTCAGCTGTTCAATAATTTGTGTGATTTTATCATTGGTTTTACCTGCCACCCAGTTGTTTATGGTATTGACTGACGAGGGGGAATTAAAGTCGAGGCGTTCCACCTCAGCGTCATAAACATTTTTGTTTACATCCAGAAACGCAGGTTTCACCCCCATGATGTCAGCATAAAAAATGGCATTGGCAATTTCAAAATTCACATCCTCATCAAGTGATTGCAGCGCCTCGATTAACATTTTATACGAAGCGTTGATTTCATCGGCAGTCAATCCGTTCAGCTTCATCGCTTCTTCCATTTCGGTTTTTGTGTCTCCATCGGCACCGTTATACGCCATGCCCAGCGCTACCGAAATGCTCAGCGGCGAAATCATAATGTTTTCTTCGTCGCTGTCTTCCCGCACTTTCTGAAACATTTCCAGCCCGAACTCATTGTCGGCCTCAATCAGTCGGGCCGACTTTTCATCCAGATCGATGATGTTGTTACTGGGTGGCTGAACGTCGTTTTTCTGGCAGGAACTTATGGAAGTCAGTACAAAAGCCAGCAACAGTAATATTATTGTTTTCATGTTTTTTTGTTTTTTTATAGCCAAAATTTATTTACAGAAAAAGCTTTCAGTTCAAAGATGATGTCTGATTGAAAAAGGTTGCGTAAAATTTTACTTATTTTTTTATTTTTTCACGCAACCATTGTTTAGCCTGTTTCATCTAACAAGTGTTTTCATCGTAATCGAAAAAAATAATGTTACGGAACATTGGCTTGGTTTAAGGGTGAATTTTAAAATTGAAGGCAAAATTTATCCTTACTTTTGAAGGAACATTTAAAGCTGGGTTTGGAAGATTTAAAAGACATTATAACAAAAAGTGCCTCGGGTGATGTGCGTGCGCAGGAAAAGCTTTACCGGATGTTTGCACCGAAAATGTTCGGTGTGTGCCTGCGGTATGCAAAAGACCGCACCGAAGCCGAAGACAACTTGCAGGATGGGTTTGTGAATGTGTTTTCAAACCTGAAAAAATTCAGGCACGAAGGTTCTTTTGAAGGTTGGGTCCGGCGGATTATGGTGAATGTTTCGCTCAGCAAATACCGGAAGCAGCATATTTTGTACCCGGTAGAAGATGTTGGTAAATACGAAACGCAATCGTTTAACGGCGATATTCTGGAAAAAATTTCGGCTGATGAACTGATAAATTTAATCCAGGAACTGCCACCACGTTACCGGATGGTGTTTAACCTTTTTGTAATGGAAGGATTGAGCCATCAGGAAATTGGTGAAGCAATGAAGATTACGGAGGGGACTTCGAAATCGAACCTTGCGCGGGCAAGGGATATTTTAAAACGTAAGGTGGAAAAACTTTACGGAAAGCGTAAAACAAATGCAAATTACACTGCATAATGAAAGAGGATAAAAATATGGATAACGTATTCCGTGAAAAACTGGAAGGTTTTAAAACGGAGCCGCCAGCTTATCTCTGGGATAGCATACAGGGTCAGCTGGCAGCACAGCGCCGGAAAAAACGGATAGCTCTCTACAGCTGGGTTTCTGTTGCTGCGCTGCTGGTTCTTGCATTTTTAGCCGGTTGGTATTTCAATGAATCAGATGAAAAACAAGTTCCGCAAATGGCAGAAACGGAAAAGGTAAGCCCTGAAGAAAAATCGAATATCAGGGAACAAGGCGATAAAGTTCCTGAAAAAGATAAGGAACAAATGGATTTGGAACCGGTTGTACCCGAACGGTTATTGGCCGATGCAAGAGGCCAGAAATCAGAACTGCAAACATCAGAAAAAACCTCGTCCGGTTCAGAAATGGATGAGGAAAACAGAATGCTTGCCTCGGCAGGTTTGGAATTTATTCAACCCATTGAAATCAGTGAAATAAAAATGATGGAGGGAGAACAGGCAACTGGTTTGTCGGTAAAAAGTAAAATGGTATCTGCCAACCAAATTTTTACCTTGGATCAGCCGGTAGTGCATGAAAATGAGCAACAATTTTCCGGTTCACGCAGGGATAACACTGGCTGGAAGTTTGGGCTGAACGTTTCTCCCGGTTATTCGTCATACTCAGCCAGGCATGGTTCGGCCTACTCCAGTAACATGACGTGGGAAGCCGATAACGGGAATGCCAACCTTAGCGGAGGAATTTCTGTACAGTATAAGACCGGGAAGAGAATTAGCATTGAAAGCGGTGTTTATTACGCGCAAAACGGGCAGCAAACCGGCAGTTCGCCACAACTTTTTGGCAACAGGGCTCAATTGGATTATGCATCGGCTCCGGTCAACAAAAATTATTTTAATACCGCCGTAACCCTTGCCGATAACCGGATGGTCATGAACAGTACCGCCGGAGTAATTGAGTTTGAAGGGGTTCCCAAAGGCGCGGAAATAGCTGCCAATCTGGAAACTTTTGGTACTTACTCCAATTCGCTGCTGACGAGTGGCGAACTTTCACAGGTTTTCGACTTTGTGGAGATTCCCCTTTACCTGCGGTATCTGCTTTTTGAAAGTAAAATAGATGTGGAACTGGTGGGCGGTGTAAACGCAGGCCTTGTGGTTGGCAACAATGCCTACATCGATAATGAATACGGTGTTCAAAACATCGGCAAAACCCGCGATATTTCCCCTGTGAATGTGTCAGGAACTGTGGGCGTTGGGCTGAACTACGCCTTAGGGAAAAATCTTTCGCTGGCTGTGGAGCCGCGGTTCAGTTACTACCTGAATTCCATCAACCGCAACCCTGAAGTGGATTTCAGGCCCTATCGCGTGGGCGTTTATACCGGTTTGTATTATGAGTTTTGAACCAGTACGATTATTCCGGTTGAGAAAGACGATTAAACAATGTTCAGTAAGTCAATGCACTCATTCAAAGTGAGGATGCAATTTGATTTTTCTAACCAAACTATTCGATTTAATTGGACGGCATCGCGATGAGTGGTGCTGTCCTTTTTTTCTTTGTACTTCAGTTTAAATAGAGCAACTTCAGATGCCACAACCGCTCTGACAACGCAAGTTTCAAGATACAGGTACGAATGTTTTACGAAGTGAATTTGAAAATGGCCCTTTCATCTTAAAGACCTAATCATATTTCAGCGAGATGATTTCCATTCCAAACATTTGCACATCGATTTCGTTGTAATACAACGTTTAAAAATGTAATTTTGCATTTTTAAAAACAAAAAATAATAATGCAGAATAAGGGGTGGAGAATAATAGTAACACTGGTTTTGGCAGTAAACGTGGGCGTGATTGTTTTTATAGTAACGGGTTCGGCAAACTCAACTGAGCCGGCTGTTGTAAACGCAGAGGGAACGGCAAAATTCAAATCGATTAACATTCCCGATTCGGTTTCGTTTGCTGGCGAGCCCATGCCACTTCATCGTTTCGATGTTCGTGAATCGCTCGATCGCGAATTGCTGGTGAATTCCTATTTTCATTCGCAAACCCTGCGTTTAATAAAACTGGCGCCCCGCTATTTTTCGGTTATTGAACCCATTCTTGAAGAAAAAGGCATCCCCGACGATTTTAAATACCTCGCCGTGGCCGAGAGCGGCTTGAATCCCAGTGCTGTTTCGCCGGCGCGGGCCATTGGTTTCTGGCAGCTCATGCAGGGCACTGCCCGTGATTACGGATTGGAGGTAAACAACGAAGTGGATGAACGTTATCATGTTGAAAAATCGACTTACGCGGCCTGCGATTACCTGCTCGATGCTTACGAAAAATACGGAAGCTGGACACTGGTGGCCGCATCTTTTAATGCCGGAATGCGTGGAATTGACCGTCAGCTCGAACGCCAAAAGGCAGATGATTATTACAACCTGCTCCTGGTGACTGAAACTGGCAGATACGTTTTCCGGATAGCAGCTTTGAAATTAATTTTGGAAAACCCTGCCGCTTATAATCTTATTGTGCCTGAAGAAGATAAATATCCGGTTATCCCGACTAAGGAAATTGAAGTTGCCGGGCCGGTCCTCGATTTTGCAGATTTCGCACACGCCCACGACATCAATTACAAACTGCTGAAAGATTTTAATCCATGGTTGCGTCAGGCGTACCTGACCAATACTTCAGGAAAAACATACACTATAAAAATTCCGCTACTGAATTAGTTGAAAAGAACAGGATGCAAGAGACAAAATACACTGAAGAACAGGTGCTTGAGGAGTTGGTGGAACCCGAAGAAAAAATTGAAGTGCACGGTGCACGTGTTCACAACCTGCGTAATATTGATGTGGAAATTCCACGCAACAAACTTACCGTAATTACCGGTTTGAGCGGCAGCGGGAAATCATCGCTGGCATTCGATACCATTTATGCCGAAGGACAGCGTCGGTATATTGAAACTTTTTCGGCCTACGCGCGCTCTTTTCTGGGCAACCTCGAGCGGCCCGATGTGGATAAAATTACCGGGCTAAGTCCTGTAATTTCAATTGAGCAAAAAGTAACAACCCGCAACCCGCGTTCCACAGTTGGCACAGTAACTGAAATTTACGACTTCCTGCGGTTGTTGTTTGCCCGTGCCGGTGAAGCTTTTAGCTACAATACCGGCGAAAAAATGGTGAAATACACCGAAGAGAAAATCCTGCAGTTGATTAAAAGTGATTTTGCCGGGAAACGGATTCATATTCTGGCTCCTGTGGTTAAAGGACGAAAAGGCCATTACCGCGAATTGTTTGAACAAATCAGGCGAAAGGGATTTTTGTATGCGCGTGTTGATGGTGAGGTGACCGAAATTAAGCACAATCACAAAGTGGATCGTTACAAAAACCACTTTATTGAAATTGTAGTGGATAAGCTGGTGGCTGACGAAGGAAGTGAAAAAAGGCTGAAGGAAAGCGTGCAAACTGCCATGAAACAAGGCGGCGGCATCCTGATGATTCTCGATAACGATACCAACGAAGCCAAATATTACAGCCGGCTGCTGATGTGCCCTTCCACAGGAATTTCGTATGCCGAACCCGCCCCGCACAATTTTTCGTTCAACTCGCCGCAGGGGGCATGCCCGAGGTGTAACGGTTTGGGCCGCGTAACTGAAATTGACCTCGATAAAATCGTTCCCGATAAAAATAAAAGCATCGCCAAAGGCGGCATAGCTCCTTTGGGAGCTTACCGCAATTCCCTGATTTTTTGGCAGATTGAAGCCCTTGGTGAAAAGTACGGGTTTACACTGAAAACCCCGGTTAAAAATATTTCGGAAGAAGGTTTGAATGCCGTTTTGTTCGGAACCAACGAGCGTATTCAGCTTAAAAACACACCGCTCGGAAGCAGCCTCAACTATATGATGAGTTACGACGGAGTGGTGAAATACATCGACAGTTCGCGCGATGACAATCCATCGAAACGAGCACAAAAATGGGCCAACCAGTTTGTGAAGACAACGGTTTGCCAGGAATGTAACGGGCAGCGGTTGAAAAAAGAGTCGCTGCATTTTAAAATCGACGGGAAAAACATTTCGGAACTGGCCAATATGGATTTAAGTGAACTGGGAAACTGGTTCAACGACCTGGAAAAAAGATTGACAGAAAAGCAGCGTAAAATTGGAACCGAGGTTATAAAAGAAATTCGCGACAGGCTGGGCTTCATGCTTGGAGTGGGATTGAACTACCTGGCACTCGACCGTCCTGCCCAGAGTTTGTCGGGCGGCGAATCGCAGCGCATAAGGCTGGCCACACAAATTGGAACACAACTGGTCAACGTGCTTTATATTCTTGACGAACCCAGCATTGGTTTGCACCACCGCGACAATATGAGACTTCTGCAATCGCTGGAACAGCTGCGCGATAACGGGAATTCAATCATTGTTGTGGAACACGACAAGGAAACGATGCTCCATGCCGACTGGCTCATTGATATGGGGCCGCTTGCCGGCCGACATGGCGGGGAAGTTGTGGCTGCCGGCACTCCCGCCGGAGTGCTGAAAACAAAGACCCTCACTGCAGATTACCTGAACAACAAAAAAAAGATTGCCGTTCCTGAAAATCGCCGGAAAGGGAGTGGCGAAGTGCTGAAAATAACCGGTTGCAAAGGAAACAACCTGAAAAATGTGACGGCTGAAATTCCCCTCGGAAAACTCATTTGCGTGACCGGCGTTTCAGGAAGCGGAAAATCAACGTTGATAAATGACACACTGCAGCCGCTGCTAAGTCAGTATTTTTACAAATCGGTGCAGGATCCATTGCCGTATAAATCGGTAAAAGGATTGGAACTGGTTGACAAAGTAATCCGGGTGGATCAGTCGCCGATTGGCCGCACCCCGCGTTCGAACCCGGTGACGTACACCGGTGTTTTTTCCGATATCCGCAACTTGTTTGCGCAACTGCCCGAGGCCAAAATCAGGGGCTACAAGCCCGGCCGGTTCTCGTTCAATGTGAAAGGCGGCCGCTGCGAAGAATGTCAGGGCGGGGGAGTAAAACTCATAGAGATGAATTTCCTGCCCGATGTGTATGTACACTGCGATAAATGCAACGGGAAGCGCTACAACCGCGAAACCCTGGAAGTTCGATACAAAGGAAAATCAATCAGCGATGTGCTGGAGATGACCATCAACCAGGGCGTTGAGTTTTTTGAGAGCATTCCGTCGATTTCGGTAAAATTAAAAACACTCCAGGAGGTTGGACTGGGGTACATTACACTGGGGCAGTCGTCCACCACGCTTTCAGGAGGTGAGTCGCAGCGCGTGAAACTGGCTGCTGAACTTGCCAAACGCGATACCGGTAAAACACTTTACATTCTTGACGAACCCACCACCGGCTTGCATTTCGAAGACATCCGCGTGCTGCTCGATGTACTGAATAAACTGGTTGACAAGGGGAATACCGTGATTGTGATTGAACACAATATGGATGTGATTAAGGTTGCCGACCATATTATTGATTTGGGCCCCGAAGGAGGAAAAAACGGAGGTGAAATTTTATGCACCGGAACACCTGAGGAAATCATCAAAGTGAAAAAATCATACACGGCAAAATACCTGAAAGAAGAGCTGAAAAATGCCTGAAACTGAATTTTGACTGTCTGGTACTAACGAACAGTCTCATAAAGGAGTTGGAAACTCCTTTTCCCGGGAGTCGGACTTTCCAAGTCCGACATCTTTCAAGTGTTTGATACATTTATTACTTTTATCAGAAATATTACAGACAATGAAGAATATTGAAATTTACTGCCATAACACAAAAACAAAACATTCATACCCGTTGGGGACTTCACTTCTCGAAATAAGCCGCGACCTGGATATTAAAATGAAAAACACGGTTTGCGGGGCTATAGTAAACCATCAGGTCAGGGAACTTTCATTTTGTCTGGTAAAACCTAAACAGGTTGAGTTTTTCGATGTGTCGCATCCCGACGGTATCCGAATGTACATCCGCAGCCTGATTTTTGTGTTGTATGCTGCTGTAAAAGAGGTTTATCCGCATGTTTCGCTGCGCATTCAAAAAGGCATTTCCAATGGCTATTTTTGTGAGTTAACAGGATTTGGAAGAGAAATTACCAACAATGACATTGAGTTGGTGAAAGAGGAGATGAAGAAAATAATTGCCAAAGAAATTCCTTTTATTAAACGCAGATTGCTGACCGAAGACACTGTGGAACACCTCATGCAGGAAGGTCTGGAAGATAAAGCGCAGCTTTTTGAACAGCAAGGGCATTTGTTTACCAGCCTCTATTTCCTTGGAAATTTAGGGAACTATTTTTACGGGCATTTGCTGCCTTCCACCGGCTATATTTCAAATTTTAACCTTGAAAAATATTTCGATGGCTTGCTGCTCCGAATTCCTGATCCCGATAATTTTGATAAGCTGATGGAGGCACCGGAGCAAAAAAAATTGTTTGAAATTTACGAAGAACATAAAGACTGGGCGCAGCTGCTCAATGTTTCCACTATTAGTAACCTGAATGAATTCACGCTGAAAAAGCAAGGTGGCGATATCATTAAAATTGCCGAGGCGCTTCATGAAAAGAAAATTGCTGAAATAGCCAATATTATCCATTCGCGCAACAGCGATATAAAAGTGGTTCTGGTTGCCGGGCCGTCGGCTTCGGGGAAAACAACTTTCAGTAAACGGCTTGGCGTGCAACTGGCCGTGAACGGTTTGCACCCCTACCAGATTTCACTCGACAATTATTTTGTTGACCGCGAACACACGCCTCGCGACGAACATGGCAACTACGATTTTGAAGCGCTCGATGCCATCGATATCGATTTTTTTAATGAACAGCTTCTCGAACTCTTCCGGGGAAAGGAAGTTCAGCTGCCCAAATTCGATTTTCACCGGGGCCGCCGTTACCTGAATGGCGATAAATTACGGCTGAAACATGGTGATATTCTTATTGTGGAAGGGATTCACGGGATGAACCCGCGGCTGCTGACGGATGTACAGGAAAAGAATACTTTTAAAATTTTTATTTCTGCACTCACCCAGATTTCGTTCGATGAACACACCCATATCTCTACTTCCGATAACAGGCTGACCCGGCGAATTATTCGCGACAGCAAATATCGCGGCTACGGCGCTTCCGAAACGATTAAACGCTGGCCGTCGGTACGGCGCGGCGAGGAGAAAAATATTTTTCCGTACCAGGAAAATGCCGATATGATGTTTAATTCCGCCACGCTTTACGAACTGGCAGTGTTGAAAAAATATGCTGAACCCCTGCTGAAGCAAGTTCTCGAAAACCAGCCGGAATACATGGAAGCCATGCGGTTGCTTAAGTTTCTGTCGTATTTTAAACCGATTGATGACAACGAAATTCCTCCCACATCGCTGTTGCGTGAATTTCTGGGAGGCAGTAGTTTTGTCTATTGAATTTAACTTTTGTTCGTTGTTTCAGCTTCTTCGGCATCGGTAAGTATGCGCCGTGTATCCTGAAATTCGAAAAGTAAATCGAGGTAGTGGGGAACCGTTTGGGTTGCCAGGGTGTTGGGTGAATTGGTGAGAAAAACAATGCCTGTTTTTTCATTTTCACACAAAGCAATTTCAGCTTTGTAACCGTTTACGTATCCTCCGTGGTAAGCTATTTTCCTGCCTTTGTAACCTACAATCCGCCAGCCAATGCCATAGTGTTTCGATTCCACTCTATTCCAGTTTCTGAAATACCTGCGAGAGAGGTGTGAAACAACCTGCGGGGTAAATACAGCGCGGTGGATGTCATCGGTTAAAACCGGATCATCCTCGTTCAGCAAAGCCATTAAAAAGTTCGACATATCCGAAATGCTTGCATTCACTCCCGCTGCCGGGGCTGTGCTGTAGTACCTGTCGTTTAGTTCTTGCGCCCGGTAGCCACTTCTCCCTTTCGCGTGGGGATAGGCTTTGTTGGGATTATTTTTAAACGAAAGAAAGTCAGTAGAAGCATCTTTCATCCCGTAAGGGGCAAGTACTTTTTCATAAAGCAGTTCGCTGTAAGTTTTTGATGTTTTCGCGCGTAAAACAGTATCAATTAAACTGAACATTACATTCTGGTAACCGTACAGTTGTCCGGGTTGAGCAGAAACATCCACTTCAGCTAATTTTTGCATGATGACTTTCATCGGGACTTTTCTTTCAACCATGTTGTCGTAAGCATGGGGCACAATTCCTGAAGTGTGGCTCAGTAGGTTTCGCACCTTGAGATTTTTGGTGCTCACCGGATTTTTCAACCTGAACCCCGGGATATAATCTATAACCCTGTCGTCGAGGCTGAGAACCTGTTCTTTATCCAGGATTCCGGCCAGTACGCCGGTAATTGTTTTTGAAACAGATGCCAGGCGAAATACCGTGTGTTCGTCAATGGAATCCTTTTCGCCGGCTTTTTTTACACCGAAACATTTTGTAAAAGCAATCTGATCATTATAAATAATTGCTACAGCCGCCCCAACTGTTTCCGAGACTTGAATTTTTTCGCTTAACCATTGTGAATAATCATCGACAACTTCCTGAATTTCCAGTGATTCCGGAGGAGGCTGAACTTTATATCCGAAGGTGTCAATTTTTTCGTCGATGTTTTGTTCGCTTGTTGACGAAGTTAGCTGATTTTGGCTAAAAGCTACTAAAGCCAGTAAAACTGAAATAAAAAGAATAAGCGAAATAGGTTTCTTCATCCAATACTGTTTTTGTCTCCTGAGGAAGAAGGAAAGATCAAATTTTGTGTAACCGGAGCGCAAAATAGAAAAACTGAGTTTAATATGGAAGTATTGAATGGATTTTTTATTCAAAACCTTTTGTTATCAGGATATAAAAATAAGGGGTTTTCTTCATTTTTTTTATCTTTATGCACTATCATTTAAAAAGAAATATGGAAAGAATAAAATGTGCCGCCATTGTTTTTTTGATGATTTTCTGGGGCTGCAAAGCGCAGGGACAGTATCCAGAGATTGAAAACAGCACCGACAAACGGGTAAAAGCATTTTTAGAAGAGAATGCCAATAACTGGCGCGACATGAACGTGTCAATCACCGATGGCCGGATTCTTTATGATCTTGTTTTGGAAAACGATTTTAAAAGGGCAGTAGAGATTGGTACATCCACGGGCCATTCGGCTATTTGGATTGCCTGGGCTTTGAGTAAAACGGGTGGCAAACTTATTACCATTGAAATTGATAAAGAGCGCTACCTGAAGGCAAAAGCCAATTTTAAAAAAGCCGGGTTGGAAGATTATATTGATGCACGTTTGGGCGATGCCCATAAAATTGTGCCCCGGCTGCAGGGGAAATTCGACTTTGTGTTTAACGACGCCGACAAATACTGGTATAAAAATTATTTCATCGACCTGGATCCGAAACTGAAAGTTGGCGGCTGTTTTACGGCCCACAACACAGCCATGCAGGTTTCCGGCATTCGTGAGTTCCTGGAATATGTAGAGGGGCTCGATAATTACGAAACCACCTTTGCTCCCAACAGCCGGTCAGGGATTTCCATCAGTTGCAAAAAATCAGATAAGTAAGATAAGTTTTGAGCTTTTCAAACGATAACCTGGAGCGGAAACTGGGAATTTTCCCGGTTACCAATATTGTTGTTGCCAACATTATTGGAGCGGGTATTTTTACTACAACAGGTTATTTAATGGACTTTTTGGGAAACCCGGTACTGATGCTGGTGCTTTGGCTTGTAGGAGGTGTTGTTGCACTTTGCGGTGCAATGGCATTTGGGGAGCTGGGCGCTACTTTTCCCGAAGCTGGAGGAGAATACACTTTTATTTCAAAACTGTTCCATCCGATGTTGGGCTTTTTAAGCGGCTGGCTTTCCCTGATTGTGGGGTTTTCGGCTCCCATTGCAGCATCGGCCATCGGTTTCAGTAATTATTTCATCTGGGCATTTCCTTCCTTTCAGTCGTGGTTTTTGTTCGACCAGATTATGAGCCCGGATATGTTTAGCCGTCTGCTTGCCGTTTTGGTAATTGTTATTTTTTCGTTGCTTCACGCACGGGGTGTGGTATTGGGGGCGCGAATACAAAACGGGCTTACTGTTTTAAAAGTTGCCCTTGTGATAGGTTTAATTATTGCCGGTTTTGCTTTTGGCCAGGGCGATTTTGAACACCTGAAAGCATTTCCGAAATCGGGGCAGGGGTTCAGTTTTAATTTTACTGAACTGAAATCGGTAGGTTTGTCCCTCATGTTCATTATGTTTGCCTACAGTGGCTGGAATTCGGCAACCTATATCGGATCTGAAATTAAAAATCCATCAAAGGTTATTCCCCGTTCGCTGATTATTTCCACGGCGATGGTTACGCTGCTTTATTTGTTGCTGAATCTGTTTTTTGTGTATGCTATTCCGCCTGCAAAAATGGCCGGAGAACCCGAAATTGGAGGCGTTGCTGTAAGACTGGCATTTGGCGATTTTGCCGGCACGATAATTTCATTGCTCATCTCTTTTGCCTTGTTTTCTTCGCTCAGTGCATTTATAATTTTAGGGCCGCGGGTTTATTTCTCCATGGCTCGCGACGGGTATTTTTTTAAATGGGTATCAAAAGTGCATCCCAGGTTTAAGGTGCCACAAAACGCGTTGCTTTTGCAAAGCGCTATTGCCATTGTGTTGGTTTTATCTGGCACTTTCGAGCAGATAATTGCCTACATGGGATTTTCTTTGGGTATTTTTCCCATTATTGCAGTTCTCGGTGTTTTCAAACTGCGAATGAAGGGCGAAAGCAAACTGAAACTTCCGGGTTATCCTGTGGTTCATATCTTTTTTATTTTAATTAACCTGGCCATTTTGGTGCTGGCCTATTTCGAGCGACCCTGGGAATCTTCCATTGCCATTCTTACAGCACTTTCCGGAATTCCGTTGTTTTACTGGTTTAAAAAGAAAAAGAGGATCAACGATCATTTTGACAAATAGGGGAGTGGGTTTGAACTATGTTTTAGAGATAAAATCTGTGATTTATCGCGCAAATGCTTTCCCAATCTCTATTCCAAAACCATGCAGGGAATCAGCCAGTTTGAGATAGATAATCAACCCCCAGCCAAACACATTGAACATTATCAGCACATAAAACAACAGGCTCTCTTTTTGATTTTTTCGAATTTTGTGCAAATGCTTTTCCTAATCGGTTTAATTTAAAAATAACTAAGCGATGCAATCGAGCGGTGGCATTGGCTAACAGTCACTTATAAGTTGTCGTTGCGGATTTCGAAGAGCGTCAGCGTCCGGTAGGACATGACGGTCAAGAAAGGAGCGGAGACAATGCACCGCACGAACCCCGCAATGCAATTTGCAAAATGTTGAACTAAATCCCTACGGGATAGCTCTTTTCAATAATTTATTACTCGACAAATATTTTAATTCCATTCTGTTTTGGTTCTGCTTTCTATTTTTACGTTTTAAAATATACTGCAATTAAGTTCTTATATTTGTGTTTTAAAGTTCTTTTTAAAGG
>NZ_JBSQIC010000092.1:0-14047 GCF_055108615.1 Tangfeifania sp.
ATGGTTTACCTCACGTTGCTGTTTCTGTTTGTTGATATTTTGCGCGGAATAAACGGTTTGTTCAATTTTTCAGAAATAATTCGGTTTAGCTGGTCTGACGGAAAAGGAAAAACAGCCGTATTGCTGGTTTATGCGCTTTCGGCAGTCATTCTAATTGCAGGCTATATCAGTGCCACTGTTCCTGTTGTGCGAAAACAGACAATTCAGTTAAATAAACCGGTACCCAACGGCAAACAAAGAGTGGTGCTGGCATCCGATATTCACCTGGGAATGATTATTTCCAACGGGCGGCTAAAACGGCTCGTAAAACTAATAAACGCGCAAAACGCCGATGTGGTGCTGCTGGCCGGCGATGTGTTCGACGAAGACCTGGGGCCGGTAATTGAAAATAACATGGGCGACCTGCTGAAAAAGCTGGAAGCCCGGCATGGTGTTTTTGCGATTTTGGGAAATCATGAATTTTACGGGAACGCTGACATAGCTGAGAAATACCTCGAAGACCATAATATTACGGTACTGCGCGACAGTACGGCTGTTTTACCCGACGGCACAGTAATTATCGGTCGCGAAGATATTACCGGAGAACGAATAAACGGAAACCCACGTAAAACAATAGATGTGCTGCTTTCAGGAGCCGACACTCAAAAACCGGTTTACATGCTCGACCACCAACCTTATAAACTTACAGATGCAGCTGACCACAATATCGACCTGCAGGTTTCCGGCCACACCCATAACGGGCAAATGTGGCCGTTTAATTACATCACCGGAACAATGTTTGAAATCAGCCGTGGCTACGGAAAAATCCACAATACCCATTTTTATGTTTCATCGGGTTATGGTACCTGGGGGCCGCCCATCCGCACCAACAGCCGCTCAGAGATTATAGTGCTGGAAGTTACCGGAAATTGAAGAGTTGAGTTGTTCAGAAAAAAGTTTTCCAGACCATCCAACTTGTATTTAAAGCATTACGCTAGTTGACTGAGACAAAAAAGTTCGTAAATTCGGGAACAATGCAATAAACAGGAATTCATGGAGCAAATTTTCAACATTCTGAAATCGCTGGCCGAACCCGGGAGTATTTTACTGCTACTGGTTTTGCTCCTTGTTCTGAATAATTATATTTTCAGGCGGCTGTCGTCAGTAACTTCCAGGGGAAATGTGACCAAAAATTCAATTTCACTGTTTCTGGTTCTTTTTGGTACCCTGGCTCTTATTTTAACACTGCCGATTGAAAGCGAACTGAAAGGCCAGATCCTGTCGTTCCTGGGAATCATCATCAGTGCCACTATTGCACTGAGTTCCACAACCCTGCTCGGGAACCTGATTGCGGGCATCATGAACAACTCCATGAAACGCTTCCGCAACGGCGATCTCATAAAAATTGATAAAATGGAAGGGAGGGTTACCAAAAAGAGTATTTTTCATACTGAAATTCAGCTTGAAGACAGCAACTTTATTACCATTCCCAATTTATACATTGCCTCCAACCCGGTAAAATTAACGCGGAAAACAAACACTGTTATTTCCACCTCGGTTTCGCTGGGCTACGATGTGTCGCGCATCAAAATTGAGGAGGCATTAAAAGAAGCTGCCTCGGAAGCCAACCTGACTGATCCGTATGTGTATATTACCAATCTGGGCGATTTTTCAGTTGTCTATCAAATTCATGGATTTTTGGAAGACAGCTCTAAATTTTACAGCACGCGCTCGCTTCTCAATGCCAAAGTTATGGACTTGCTTCATAAAAAAGGAATTGAAATTGTTTCGCCAACGTTTATGAACCAGCGGCGGGTGGACGAAAAAGAATTTATACCCAAAGTGGCAAGCGCCCCCAAAAATCCCGCTGAAGAAACACCCGAAGAGTTAATTTTTGACGAAGCCATAAAATCGGAAAAAATAGAGAAAAAGAAAGACAAGCTGATTGAGATTGGAAAAATACTGGAAGACCAAAAGGACAAGTTAAAGGAAGAAAAAGACAAACAAAAGGTTGACAAAATGAAATCGTCAATCGATAAACTGGAAAAGCAAAAAAAGCAGATGGAAAAGAACATTGAAGATCAGGAAAAAAAAGCGAAAAATGTCAATTCTAATAAATGACTCTTGGGGTTGTTGCTTACCATGAATTCCAATGAACCAGAGTAGCGGTAATTGTTGCCTGGTAGCTTTGGAAACTGCTGAACGATGAAAAAGAAATTGTTGGCCAAAGATATGTGTGGTTGGTAATATTGTTTACGGTTCTTGTAGTATTTGCTGAAAGAGTAATGAAATTAACCCAATATGATCATTAAGATTTTCGCAAAAGGTATCCCTGAGAACTTATAGGTACAAAATTTGTTGTATTTTTCGCACAATTTTAAAAATCAGTAAAAAGCCATGAGACTCAGTTCGAGGATGAAATTTCTTTTACGAAACGGGCTACGCGGGTTAGTATGGCTTGCGGTTTTGCTGATTGCCTACTTCTTTTTCGAGAAAATTGTAATATCCAGAAACCCCGATGTATGGATTGAACGATTTTATGCCCAACCCGAAATTATCTACCTCATTTATGTAGCATCCGAATTCTTTTTCGGCATTATTCCCCCTGAATTATTCATGATTTGGGCGGTGAACAAAGCAAACATTGCCCATTACTTATACAATGTAGCCTTTTTTGCAATAGCTTCGTATGCGCTCGGGTATGTTACTTTTTTAATTGGAAAGTTCTTACACAAACGCGTTACTTTCAGGTATATCAGAATTCGTTTTTTTAAGGATATTGGCCCCAAGCTTAAAAAATATGGCCTGTTTTTAATAATTGTCGCCGCACTCACTCCCCTGCCCTGGTCGGCAGTAAGTATGATTGTGGGTGCCTCCGGCTACCCTTCCAAACGTTTTCTGAGATACGCGCTGTTCCGGTTGCTTCGCTTTGCGCTCTACGGGTTTATCATCTTTCAAACCCACCAAATTTAAACTTCCAGCAAACATCGTCTCCCAAAAATTGTTTATCCTGTAAATACAAATAAAAAGGTATGCTTGAAAAGTTAAAGCGGAAGTGGAATATTAAAAACAACTTCCAGCTGGTGCTCATTTTGATAATTTTTTCAGTAACCGGCAGCGCCTCACTTTATGCGCGGAAATTTGTTTTTTCCTGGATGGAAATATCACCCGACACCAGCCTGTGGATTAAAATTCCGCTTTACATTTTAATTGTTTTCCCTTCGTATCAGATATTATTTTTGATAATTGGCGGGTTACTCGGACAATTCGGGTTTGCATGGGAATTTGAAAAAAAAGTGTTTTCACGTTTTAAATTCAGAAAATGAAAAGTTTAGTAATTTTTTTATTTGCAGTTATTATGAGTACAAGTATAGGAACAGAAAATAATTTTGAAAAAGCCACACTCGGTGGCGGATGTTTTTGGTGTACCGAAGCGGTTTACAAAGAGTTGAACGGAGTGGTTGAAGTTCAACCCGGCTACAGCGGCGGGCATGTTAAAAACCCGGCCTACCACGAAGTTTGCAACGGCACAACGGGGCATGCCGAAGTGGTACAAATTACCTACGATCCTCAAATTGTTAGTTTTTCGGAAATTCTGGAGGTGTTTTTTATGACACATAATCCTACAACACTCAACCGCCAGGGAAACGATGTGGGCACGCAATACCGTTCAGCAATTTTTTATCATTCAGAAGAACAAAAACAGACTGCCGAAAAAGTAATCGGGCTTTTTGAAGAAGAAAAAGTTTACGAAGATCCGATTGTAACAGAGGTGACTGCATTCGACGCATTTTACAAGGCCGAGGACTATCATAAAAATTATTTCGAAAAAAATAAAACCCAGCCCTACTGTCAATTTATTGTAGCGCCCAAAGTGGAAAAATTCAGGAAAATATTTAAAGAAAAACTCAAATAACAGCTAATATTTCACCAATTTTCCTTTTTGAATAACTACGTTATGCTTCTGGAGCGAGTATATATACAATCCACTCGGCAAATGTTCAGTATTCATTGAAAACTCTTGTTCGCCAATCACTACTGAAAATGGGATGGATTCTACCAGTGAGCCATTTGCGTTAAAAAGTTTGAGGGTAAGTGTAATACTTACATCGCTGGCCACTTCGAGTTTTAGTTCAGAATTAAAAAGACTGGGATAAACAGAAGCTGCAAACTCCTCCACAATTCCAGGCACATCTTCGCCACATTGCCCCGGCAGGTTTGCATCGAGCCACCACAAGCGGTCTTCGAGCCAGTTTTTCAGCCAGTTTACCTCATCCTGGTGGTTGTCCCCACATAATAATTTGGCCAGACATATTGCCCCAAAACCGGCCAGCGGTTAAATTTGGCTATATCCACGCGGGTATCTTCCCGCTTAATTTTTTCCATCAGCACGTATATACCCTGGTACTCCTCATTCAGAAAAAGCTCCACGAACCGGCACCTTGAGGTATAATGCCCCAAAGGCTTTGCAAGTGAAAAAGTCAGTACATTGCGGATAAGCGTTTTATCGGAATAGGGCGCGTACAAAATCCAGTCTTCCTCTTCGGGTAATCCAAGAATTTGAAAATCAACATCTTCGCCTGCCTGATTACTGGTTTCAAAACCATACGATTTTTTGGGAAACATCTGAGACGATGAGCCGCGAATTTCAATTCCAACTTTCCCGAAGTAGTGATTGAAATCATCCGATGTATGGTTTTCTTTCCCTTGCCCGTTCCAAACTATTCCCATATCGACAAGAATTTTGGGTTCATCGGGAATTTGCCTGCCATTGATGTCGATAAATACCAGCGGCAATTTTGATGAAAATGACTGATTTTGAGCCAGAATCGAACCTCCTGTAAGCAGTACTATTATAAAAACCAGAATTCTTTTCAGTGCCATAAAAAACGCTTAAACAAAAAGCCCGGAACAAAGTCCGGGCTGTAAATGTATGTAAAAATACAGTGGTTACAATTCCCGTATCCAAATATTCCGGTAGCTCACCGGGTTTCCATGATCCTGCAACATAATGCTTCCGGGACCATGTTCTTTCACAGTGTATTCAGGAATTCCGATGTACTCTGTCGGGCCGCGGAGCTTTACATTATTCTGCACCAACACTCCGTTGTGAAGCACTGTCACCACAGGCGGAGTAAAATATGTTCCGTCGTCGTTAAAACGCGGAGCGGTGTAAATAATGTCGTAGGTTTGCCATTCGCCCGGCGCTTTGCAGGCGTTCACCAGTGGCGCGTACTGCTTGTACAAACTCCCGGCCTGGCCATTGCGGTAGGTGCGGTTGTTGTAATTGTCGAGCACCTGTACTTCGTAACGCTCCTGCAGAAAAACGCCGCTGTTTCCGCGCCCCTGACTTTCGCCAACAACTTCGGAAGGCGAGCGCCACTCGATGTGCAACTGAAAATCTTCGAAAACACGTTTGGTTTTAATAACGCCGGTTCCCCGTTTTACTGTAACTGCGCCATCTTCAACAATCCATTGCGGCTTGCCACCATCCTGACTGGTCCACTCGCGCGACAAATCTGTGCCATCAAATAAAATAATCGCATCCGATGGGGCATCCACCGGGGTTTCCCCGGGAGTAACCACCGGAACTTCCGGATCCCAAATCTCGGTCATTTCGGGTTTCATTGGCGGACGCTCGGGCGTTTGTGCCATAACTCCAACTGCTGAAAACAGCAGCAATGCAAAAAATAAAATACTCTTTCTCATCATTGATTTTTTTATTTAGTTGATTAATTCAAAAATTCTGTCATTAATTTTATTTCAGATAAATAAAATTACAATTTCAATTCTTTCATGATAGCCTCAATTTTTGCATCGGCTTTTTGCTCAGCCTTATCAAAATCTTCACGTGATTTCAGTTCGCCTTTCACTTCAAAATAGAATTTAATTTTGGGTTCTGTTCCCGAGGGACGTACCGAAATTTTTGTACCATCTTTGGTAAAAAACTGAAGCACATTTGAAGTGACTTTCTGGTTGATTTTTTTGTCATCACCCGTTAGCAGGTTTTTTGCCACCAGGGTAGAATAATCTTTTACCACTTCCAATGGCGAGCCACCCAGTTCCTTCGGCGGCTGTGCCCTGAAATCGTCCATTATCTGCCTGATTTCGTCAGCACCCGACTTTCCTTTGCGCACAATGTATTTCATCTTTTCTTTGGAATAACCGTATTCAAGGTAAATGTCCTGCAACAGTTCGTACAACGTTTTGCCGTGATCGATGGCCCAGGCTGTTATTTCGGCCATAAGGGCACACGACGACACGGCATCTTTGTCGCGGACAAAATCAGCAGGCAAAAAGCCAAAGCTTTCTTCGCCGCCTCCAATATATTTTTTCTTCCCTTCGTATTCGCGCATCACCTCGGCAATGAACTTAAAGCCGGTATATACATCAAAATACTGCACGTTATTTCTGCGGGCTATTTCGGCAATCATTTCGGTAGAAACTATTGTTTTCACAATATATTCATTGCCTTTCATTGCCCCGGCTTCTTTCATTTTTGTAATAATATAATAAATGAACAGAAGCGCTGTCTGATTTCCGTTTGCAATGATGTATTTTCCTTTATCATTTTTAACAGCCACTCCCAAACGATCGCCATCAGGATCAGTTGCCATTACAAGGTCGGCATCAACCTCTTGTGCCTTTTCAATTGCCATTTCCATGGCGGCTTCTTCTTCAGGATTGGGTGAAACCACGGTGGGGAAATCGCCACTTACCACATCCTGCTCAGGAATATGGATAATATTGGTGAAACCAAACTTTTTTAGTGCGGCGGGAACCAGTTTCACCGCTGTTCCGTGAATGGGCGTAAAAACAATTTTTATGTCGTGGTGCCTTTTAACTACATCCGGTGAAATGGATACTGTTTTTACCATTTCCAGGAATTTCCGGTCCATTTCTTCATCCATTATTTCAATCAACTCATCGGGTCCGTCGAACTTAATGTCTTCCGGTTTTATTTTGGCCACTTCGTTCACAATGTTCACATCGTGTGGAGCAACAATTTGTGAGCCGTCGTCCCAGTATGCTTTGTACCCATTATATTCTCTCGGATTGTGCGATGCCGTAAGAATGATTCCACTCTGGCAACCCAATTCACGTATAGCAAAAGAAAGCTCGGGTGTTGGACGCAAATCATCGAACAAATAAGCTTTGATTCCGTTGGCTGCAAAAATTTTTGCACTGGTTTCGGCAAAAAAGCGACTGTTGTTGCGGCAGTCGTGCCCAATGGCGACTTTAATTTGCGGCAAATCAGCAAAGTTCATTTTCAGATAGTTTGAAAGCCCCTGGGTAGCAGCGCCCACCGTGTATTTATTCATTCGGTTGGTGCCCACGCCCATGATGCCACGCAGCCCGCCTGTACCAAACTCGAGGTGTTTGTAAAACGAATCGATTAATTCACTTGTATCGTCGTTATCGAGCATTCGCCGGACTTCTTTCCGGGTATCTTCGTCGTAAGTTTCTGAAAGCCACTGGCTGGCGGTTTCCTTAACCTGCTTCAGTAATTCATTATTATCCATTATTCTGTTTTTTGAAGTTTTTCAATACACTTTTTCAAACTATCTTTCCAGTAAGGAATTTCAAGATTAAATGTACTTTTTATTTTCGATTTATTCAAGACACTATAGTGTGGACGTCGGGCAGTTGTTAGAAATTCATCCGAAAGTACCGGCAATATTTTGCAATTTAAACCTGAAAATTCGAAGACAGCTTTGGCAAAATCGTACCAGCTGGCTACTCCTTCGTTTGAAAAATGGTAAACTCCGGCAAGAAAATTCTCCGGTTCTTTTTCATAAATAGATACTATTTTGAGGACTGCTTTTGCCAGGTCGGCTGCATACGTTGGCGTTCCAATCTGATCAAAAACAACCTTGAGTAAATCGCGTTCACTGCCCAGCCGCAACATGGTTTTCACGAAATTATTTCCGTAAGTTGAATACAGCCAGGAAGTGCGGATTATAACAGCCTTTGATTCAGATGACAAAATAAAATTCTCTCCGGCCAATTTTGTTTTTCCGTAAACAGTTTCCGGCTGAACCGGGTCTGTTTCGTTGTAAGGAACAAATGATTTACCGTTGAAAACATAATCGGTTGAAATGTGAATAAAACCTGCATTATAAAAGCTGGTATATTTTGCCAGCAAAGCGGGGGCGATGGTATTTACTTTTTGCGCTGCATCAATTTCAGTTTCAGCTTTGTCAACTGCAGTATAGGCAGCACAGTTTACAACCATTTCCGGCTTTTCCAGTTCGAATAAATTCCGAACCTGATTTTCGTCGGTAATATCGAGTGAATCCACATCAGTAAAAATAAACCGAATGTCCGGATATTTTTCTGAAAGGACTTTTATTTCGTTCCCCAGTTGCCCGTATGCGCCGGTTACAAGTATTTTCATTTTTCAAAAATAAAATTCGTTTCTGCTGCCGAAAGCATTGGTGCAGCCAAATCTTTTTCGGAAACAAGAGGCTGCGTATCGCCCAGCATCCAGTCTATTCCCAATTCCGGGTCGTTAATATTTACTGCTCGTTCTGCCTCCTTATTATAAACGTTGTCGCATTTGTATGAAAAAATGGCTGTTTCGCTCAGCACTGAAAAACCATGCGCAAAACCACGGGGAACAAAAAGCTGTTTTTTGGATTTCCCGTCGAGTTCGAGACCAAACCATTTGCCAAAAGTGGGCGAGCCTTTTCGCAGGTCAACTGCCACATCGAAAACGCGGCCCTGTACCACCCGCACCAGTTTTGCCTGCGACCAGGGAGCCAGCTGGTAATGCAGTCCGCGCACCACAGTCCGCACCGATTTCGATTCGTTATCCTGAATAAAATTTGCATTTATTCCGGTTTCTTTATACCGTTCTTCCTGATAGGTTTCAAAAAAATAACCTCGCGCATCTTCAAAAACGCGTGGATCAATTACAAGTAAACCTGGAAGCGATGTTTCTGTAATTTTCATAGATTGTTAAAATGACAAAATTTGTTTTTCGGCCAGCCGCAGCAAGTATTCTCCATATTGATTTTTGCTTAATGGCTGCGCCAGTTCCAGCAATTGCTCCCTGTTTATGAAACCTTTTTTGTAAGCAATTTCCTCGATGCACGACACTTTTAACCCTTGCCGTTGCTCAATAGTGGCAATAAAATTAGAAGCCTGCAGCAAGCTGTCGTGTGTTCCTGTATCGAGCCAGGCAAATCCGCGTCCGAGCAATTTCACATTTAACTTGTTTTCTTCAAGGTAAATCCGGTTCAGGTCGGTAATTTCCAGTTCTCCCCTTGCCGATGGCTTCAGTGTTTTGGCCTTTTCAACCACATCGTTGGAGTAGAAATATAAACCGGTAACCGCGTAACTCGATTTGGGTTGTTTGGGTTTCTCCTCAATGGAGATTACTTTCCCGTTTTGGTCAAAATCAACCACACCATATCTTTCCGGATCGTTCACGTAATAACCAAATACAGTTGCACCGTCTTCAAGACGGGCTGCATCTTCCAGAATTGAACGGAAATTATAGCCGTAAAAAATATTGTCGCCCAAAATCATGCAGACATTGTCGCTGCCAATAAATTCTTCACCCAAAACAAAAGCCTGTGCCAGCCCGTCGGGCGAGGGTTGAATTTTGTATGAAATTTCCAATCCGAGCTGCTTTCCGTTCCCCAGCAAATTTTTATAAAGACTGATATCGGTGGGAGTTGAAATAATCAAAATCTCCCGGATTCCTGCCAGCATTAAAACGGACAGCGGGTAATAAATCATCGGTTTGTCGTAAACCGGGATAATCTGTTTCGAAATGGATTGCGTAATTGGATAAAGCCTTGTTCCGGCACCTCCTGCAAGTATAATTCCTTTCATCTCATTATAATTGTTAATTTTCAAAGGTATTTATCTCATTCTATCAATTATTTTAATGGTATTCGATAGAATTCGCAAGCTCATTTCGATGGAACTCGCTTTATAATTATCAATATGTGTGGCAAAATTTTGTCCATGCTCGTTTCATCTTGTAATATTTGGTTAATTTAAAAAACGGATGTCAAAATTAATAAAATAAAACCGCATGCACGGAAGGGTTTGAAAGAAAAACCAATTTTAACAATTTACCTGGTACCACGAATGTTAGAGAATTGTCAACCAGCTAAAATAAAATACTGAAAACCTTTGATATAAGTGAATTAAGTTATATTTTTGCGCGCGAATTACAAACAAAATAATGTCTAACTCATTAATTTATTAAGAATTGCATGACTGAAAAGAAAAATGAAAATGTTGAGCAGGAAGCTAAGAAAATAGCTGATACACCTGCCCAGGAAGAAAAAAAGGCTTCTGAAAAACCGGAAGAAAAATCCGCTGAAAAACAAGAAGACCTTCAAGCAGAAGAAACTGTCGAAACACCCAAAGAAGGAACTGCTGAAGCTAAGGCTGAAGAAACTGAAAAAGAAACCGAAGGAACGGTAGAAAAAGAAACAGCCCCCGCTGAAGAAAAAGCCGAAAAAGAGGAAGCTCCTGCAAAAGAAGAAAAAGCAGAAGAAACTCCACAAGCTGAAGAAACAAAAGAAGAAACTGAAGCTGAACCTGTTGAAGCCAAAACGGAAGAAACAACAAAAGAGCCGGAAGAATTCGACTGGGACAGCCTCGAAAGTGGAATTGAATCGTATTCCGACAAAGAAAAAGAAGAACTTGAAAAACTTTACGACGATACATTAAATACTGTTTCGGAAAAAGAAGTTCTCGAAGGCACGGTTATCTCCATGAGCAAACGCGAAGTAGTTGTTGATATCGGCTACAAATCCGACGGAATTGTGAGCCTGAACGAATTCAGGTACAACCCCGACCTGAAAGTGGGCGACAAAGTAGATGTTTACATCGAAAGCCTCGAGGACAAAAAAGGCCAGATGATCCTTTCGCACAAAAAAGCACGTGCAACACGCTCATGGGAACGTGTGAACGAAGCACTCGAGAAAGACGAAATCATCAAAGGTTACATCAAGTGCCGCACCAAAGGTGGTATGATTGTCGATGTATTCGGCATCGAAGCCTTCCTGCCCGGCTCACAAATTGATGTGAAACCTATCCGCGACTACGATGTTTTTGTGGGTAAAACCATGGAATTCAAAGTAGTTAAAATCAACCACGAATACCGCAACGTGGTTGTTTCGCACAAAGCGCTTATTGAAGCTGAACTCGAACAACAGAAGAAAGAAATTATTGCCAAACTCGAAAAAGGCCAGGTACTCGAAGGAACCGTTAAAAACATCACCTCATACGGTGTGTTTATGGACCTTGGCGGCGTTGACGGCCTGATTCACATCACCGACCTCTCGTGGGGACGCATTTCTCACCCGAGCGAAATTGTGGAACTCGATCAGAAACTGAACGTGGTTATCCTCGATTTCGACGACGACAAAAAACGTATCGCACTCGGACTGAAACAACTTACTCCGCATCCGTGGGATAAACTGGACGAAGGCCTGAAAGTGGGCGATAAAATAAAAGGAAAAGTTGTTGTACTGGCCGACTATGGTGCATTTGTAGAAATTGCCCCGGGTGTTGAAGGCCTGATTCACGTTTCAGAAATGTCGTGGAGCCAACACCTGCGCAGCGCACAAGACTTCCTGAAAGTGGGTGACGAAGTGGAAGCTGTTATTCTGACCCTCGACCGCGAGGAACGGAAAATGTCACTCGGCATGAAACAGTTGAAAGAAGACCCATGGGAAAAAATTGAAGAAAACTACGGCGTTGGAACAAAACACAAAGCCATTGTCCGCAACTTCACCAACTTTGGTGTGTTTGTTGAAATCACCGAAGGTGTTGACGGTTTGATTCACATTTCGGACCTTAGCTGGACGAAAAAAATCAAGCATCCGTCAGAATTCACTTCAGTAGGAGAAGAAATTGAAGTGGTTGTTCTTGACATCGACGCTGAAAACCGCAGGTTAAGCCTCGGCCACAAACAGCTCGAAGAAAATCCGTGGGATGTGTTTGAAACCATTTTCACCACCGATTCAATCCACGAAGGAACTGTTATTGACCTGATGGACAAAGGTGCCGTTGTTGCACTGCCATACGGAGTTGAAGGTTTTGCCACACCGCGTCACCTGGTTAAGGAAGACGGTACCCAGGCAAAACAAGACGAAAAACTGGATTTTAAAGTCATTGAGTTCAACAAATCGGCAAAACGGATTATCGTTTCACATTCAAGAGTATTTGAAGATGTAAAACGTGCTGAAGACTCAGCAAAACGCAAATCACAATCGCGCTCAAATAAAAAAGCAATGAAGAGCATGAGCGACAACATCGAAAAAACCACTCTTGGCGATATTTCCGATTTGGCTGCCCTGAAGTCCCAGATGGAAAAAAACGAAAGTAAAGAGAAAAAGCCAAAAAAAGAAAGCAAAGAGAGCAAAGAGACGAACGACAAAAAAGACCAAAACGATAAATAATTATGGTTTTGGTTAATTTTTATTAGCCGGAATTTCGTAAATTGTACCATGGCATTAGAAATTCATAAGAATAAAGATTATACCCTGGTTAAAGTTCAAACCGAAAGGCTGAATACAAACACTGCTCCCGATTTAAAATCGGAACTGGTTGTTCTCAACAACAGTGGACATGTTAACATCATTCTCGACATTAGTCAATGTAAATACTGCGACTCGTCGGGCTTGCGTGCCATTTTGGTAGGAAACCGTTTATCTGAAGATGCAATAGGGACATTTGTTTTAACGGGATTACAACCCGATGTTGAGAACCTAATCAGGATTTCTATGCTTCATACAGTTTTACTGATTACAAAAACTGTTGAAGAAGCAGAAGAGTTACTAAAAAAAAAGAAGGAGATGTAGCATAACATTATGCCCTTTGAATTAACCATATTAGGGAGTAGTTCTGCAACACCAACTTCTGAAAGATACCCAACCGCCCAGGTGCTGAATGCACTTGGGCGGTTTTTTTTGATTGATTGCGGCGAGGGAACCCAAATCCAAATCAGGCGGCAAAAAATAGGGTTCAGTAAAATTCAGCACATCTTTATTTCGCATCTGCATGGCGATCATTTTTATGGTCTAATTGGCATGATTTCAACATTCAACCTGCTGGGGCTGAAAAAAGACATTCACATTTATTCGCCCTCGCAGCTGAAAGACATCATCCAGCCGCAGCTCGAATTTCTGAAAGCGGGATTGCAATTCAACATTGTTTTTCATCCGCTGAATTTTAAAAAGCCGCAGGTTATTTATTCAGATAAAAAAGTGGAAGTCATCTCATTTCCGCTCAAACACAGCATTAATACATGTGGTTTTCTATTCAGGGAGTTGCCCCGCGAAGCCAATATTAAAAAGGAATATGTAAAAAAGTACAACATTCCGATTCCTGAAATCATAAAAATAAAAAGAGGTGCCGGTTTTGAAACTGACAACGGGAAATTCATCCCGCACGAAGAACTGACCACTCCTCCACCCCGGCCCCGCTCCTACGCTTTTTGTTCCGACACAGCATTTTATCCACCTGTAGCCGAAACAATTTATGGGGTGGATTTACTTTACCACGAAGCAACTTTTACCGAAGAACTGAAAGATTGGGCTCAAAACACTTATCATTCAACCGCCCGCGAGGCTGCTGAAATAGCGAAACACTCAAATGCAGGAAAACTAATTCTGGGCCATTTTTCAGCACGTTACAAAGATGTTTCTCCATTTCTAAAAGAAGCCCGGGCGGTTTTTCCAAACACCGTGGCTGCCGAAGACGGGAATACCTACAAAATAGAAAGCTGAGTGGTTTTAGAATTCATCTGAACCGCAATCCCCTTGCTGGCATGGATTTGCAACTCGTACTTCAATGGGAATGTTATTAGAACGTGTAAGCAATGCCACATAATATACCAAGCTCCATTAAGCCATAATTAAAAAAGAAGTATTTTCCCATGCTATGATTCATATAAACGGGTAGCGAAATTAACCCAACTTGTTATCTTACTGTCATGAAATTCTGTATTCCAGCCGGATGGGTTTAAGATATTCATATTTCGGGTAACACGGATTTTTTCATATAGTAGGGTACGGTTTTATACCCCAGGGCTTCA